>CAMGGA010000006.1 GCA_946055515.1 uncultured Bacteroidales bacterium | reverse complement strand
TCTGGTTTCCATGAAGTTGGGCTGACGGCTTTGCGGTTTAGCGGACAGTAATAATTAAAATTTTCCTGTTTTCTATGTTACAAATCGCATACCTTTGCGTTATACCCATAGCAACCCCTCCAGCATGTAATGGAACATCCCGCCAAACCGCCCGTGCTCGTAGCGGCTTTTGAGCACCTCCACCTACGACTGAAACGCTTGGCTGCAACCATCACGGGCAACAACGAGGACGCGGAAGACACCCTGCAAGATGCGTTTCTCAAACTGTGGACATCCAATCGCTCCCCGGCCTCGCCCGACGAGGCTTCGGCGCTGATCACGACCACCGTGAAGAACCTCAGTATCGACCGGACGAGACGGCGCAAGGCGCAGCCGCGCGACGAACTCCCCCCGAACTTGCCCGACGCTACACCTTTTGACCCGCAAGCCGAGGCGGCTGAAGCGGAACAGACGTTTGCCGAAGTCATGGATATTGTGCGGCAACGGCTTTCCGAACAGCAACAAACCATTCTCCGCCTGCGCGACTACGAAGGCCGCAGCTACGAAGAAATTGCCGAATTGCTCCAAATGCCACCGAGCGCCGTTCGTGTAGGACTCTCACGAGCTCGAAAGACAGTGCGCGAAGTCTACCGACAACGCCACCACGCTTAATCCAATCCCAGTTATGCAACATCTCTCTCCGTCTCCCTCTCCCGCCCGCCTTCGGCCACTCACCGTAGCCGAGGCCGAGGTGCTTGCCGAGCGCTACTTCGAGGCCCTGACTTCGGAGGAAGAGGAACGCGCGCTGGCCCGCTTCGCGGCAACGCCCGAGGCCGAGGCCCCGCAGTTCGACGAACTCCGTGCGGCCCTCTCGCTCGCAGCCTTCGCCCGCCAACGCGCCCATGCTGCCCCGCCCTTCCCTTCACGGACGGCACAGCCGGCTGCACAGCGCATCTCCACGCGCCGCTGGCGCCTGGGCTTGCGCTACGCTGCGGCTGCCGCAGTGGCCGGTGTGGTGATGGCCGCGGCCTGGACCTTCCCCCAAAAGAGCCCGGACTGCGTGGCCTACATCCACGGCGAACGCACGACCAACTCTGCGGCGGTCGAGGCGGCCATGCACCGCTCGCTCTCCGACATCGCCGCACCGCTCGCCACGGAAACGATGGAGGAACAAATGGCCGAAGCCCTCGACTTTCCCCTACCCTAACCCGCATCCTTCCCCAAATTCCTTCTCTCACATGATTCACCTGCATATCCTACCCCAACGCCTGCTGCTCTGCCTGTGGCTCCTGATTTGCGCACTGCCCTCCGCCGCACAGACGGGACTCCACGTGGAACCGCTCTTCGGAAGTGCCTACGGACAACGTAAGGACGCTACCGAGGTGCTGCTGAAAGGCAGCCGGCTCAAGCCCTACAAGCTCACGCTGTTCCGCAGCCTGTCGTTCGTGCCCTCGGCCGCAGAGGCCAAACTGGTGGAGCAGAAAGTGCTCGCCGACGCCAAGGAGGCCATCGACAAGGAAGCGGTGCACAGGCAGGGACGCCTCTACTATGGCTTCTACCAGCTGAAGCCGAAGGACCAGAAGCGCCGCTACCTCATCTACCGCAACAATGCGCTCGCCGCCAAGCCTTCGGCCTCCACGAAGGGCCTGCTCCTTATTTATATAGAGGGCACGGCCACTCCGCAAGAACTGCAATCGTTCTTCAAGTGAAAGCCTTAGCAAGGCGGCCCACGCGCTGACAAACCTGCATAATCCCTTTATTTCTCCCACACTATCACATTTTCAATCCCTCAACTACTTCCCCATGAAACGACTTCTGTTTACCCTTCTTTCTCTCACCCTCTACACGGCAGCATGGGCCTCCGGCGGCGAATGGTTGCCGGGCGACACGGTGGTGCGCGTGGTTCGTCCCGACAGCGTGGTCATCCTCGACACGGACTCATCCGCGCAGGTGACCATCTACGGACAGGGCGACGACCCGAACTACTTCTATTCCTACAGCAAGTCCTTCGGCAAAGAGTCGCTGACGAAGGTGAACGAACGCGCCGAACTCTGGAGCATCTCACTGCCGCTCCAGAACAGGTGTGACAACGAGGACCGCGGCCTGAACCTCCTGCTCTTCAACAACATCTCTGTCGGCTATGGCTTTGCCGTGAAGAACCCCACGAACACCGACCTCCACGCTGTATGGCAGTTTTCGCTCGAACTGGTGGGCGTCCAGGCGTACCTCCCCGGCAGTCATGACTACTTCTCATTAGGCATCGGCATGGAAACGAACCTCATCAGCCAGCACACGCGACAGATGTGGGGACACACTCCCGGCGGCGTGGGTTTGCTCCCGCCCCCTGAAGGCTCCTACGACCACCGCTCCACTATCACGGACTGCGCCTGGACGCTGCCGCTCCACTACGGACACCGCTTCGGCTCGCTCTGGGTGGACCTCGCGGCCATCGGACAACTTCACCTGAAACCGAAAATCAGCAACACGTACAAGGTGGAGAACCGCGAATATACCCACAAGTTCCGCCACCTCTCGGCCAACGACCTGAGCCTCAGCTACCGGCTGACACTGGACTACAAGAACTATTGCGGCATTTATGTGCAGTACAACCCGAACTATCTCTTCGATGCGCCGCAGGCCCCGCGCTTCCGCCTCCTGACCGTGGGCATCTCGCTCTGACAACACGCTTTATTCAAATCACCGGCGCGCCCGCCGCGCCATAAGACCTTTCCTCATGAAAAGACTTTCATTCTTCCTTTGCCTGCTCTTCGCCCTCTCGGCACAGGCCAACGACACCGTCACCGACGTGTCTGTCACCCCGGATACTACCCCCACGGAGCTCACCGACGCCAACAAGCACAAGCATCACCACCACAAGCATAAGAAACACCCGCGCGAAGAAGGGGACTTCGGCGACTTCCACGTAGGCTTCGTCACTGCCCTCGGTGCCCCCGCAGGGATGGACGTGGACTTCTGGTCGTCGGCCGAAATCGGCTTCGCCCCCGTGGCCTACCGCTGGTACACGCGTTCGGGCAACCAGAACGTGAGCGTTTCGTTCGGCTTCAACTGGCGCAACTACCGCATGACGGGACACAACCGCTTCGTCAAGGACGGCATGGGCTATCTCACCATTGAACCCTACCCCGAAGCGGTCGCACATACGGCGGAGTTCTCGCGCATCAAGGTGTTCAGCCTCTACCTTCCGGTGCGCTACACCGTGGACCTCTCCAAAGACTGGGCCTTCTCGCTCGGCGCTATTCTGAACTTCAACACCTATGCCTCGGTGGAGACGCACTACAAGGAGACGACGCACTTCCCGAACCTCGACACGAAGGTGACGAACCGCGTGCAGGAGAGCATCAAGAAGATTCACCAGCGCCCCGTGACGGTGGACTTCCTCGCCCAACTGAACTGGCGCGGCGTGGGCCTCTACGTGAAGTATTCGCCCTGCCAGGTCATCAATCCCGACTGGGGACCTGACTTCTCGTCGCTCAGCACGGGCGTGAGCTTGGGCTTCTAACAGCCGACTCTGCACGACATCGGCCAAGTGGACTTTTTGCGAACCTTACTGCATGGCAATGGACCATCGCAGTAACCGACTGCCATGCACTTGGCCTATATTTTTGTGCCCTTTCCGCAAGGTGCCGGGCGGCCCTATTGGGGCCTGAAGACACGGAAACATTTGGTAAGGTTGCGGCTGCCAGAACAGACTGAGCCTATTGAAAATCAACCGAAAATCAACCATGAGACAATCCTTTTTCGCTTTCTTATTCCTCCTTCTGTCCATGCACGTCCGTGCCCAAGAGAAGCCTTTGCTTACGATGGACGACTTCATGAAGAATGAATACCACATCCTCTATGGCCAAGTGCAGGACTACGTGACGCGCCAGCCGCTGGTGGACGTGAAGACGCAGTTGCTGACGAAGGACAGCACCCTGGTCTTCGAGTGGACCGTCATCCCCAATGCGGAGGTGGCCAATATGCGCTCCGTCTTTGTGGCCCCGCTGCCCGAGGCGGGCGAATACCTGCTTCGCGTGAGCAAGGACGGCTACGAGACGCGGACCCTGCCTTACAGGATTGACCGACTGCGCAGGAGCGAGAAGGCCATCCTGCACGACCCGATCATCTTGAAACGTGCCCCGCGCGAAGTGAGACTGGACGAAGCGGTGGTAAAGGCCACAAAGGTCAAGTTTTTTCTTCGCGGAGATACGGTCGTCTACAACGCCGACGCTTTCCAACTGGAGGAAGGCTCCATGCTGGATGCGCTCATCAGCCAGCTGCCCGGGGCGGAGCTGAAGGACGACGGACGCATCTTCGTCAATGGAAAACAGGTGGAAAGCCTGCTGCTGAACGGCGAGGACTTTTTCCGGAAAGACCGTTCCATCATGCTCGAAAACCTCCCTACCTACATGGTGAAGGACATCAAGGTCTATGACAAATTGGGGAGCATCGGCAAACTGATGGGCAGAAGCGTCGGCGACGAGATGCTGGTGATGGACGTGGCGCTGAAGAAGAACTACCAGATTGGCTGGATGGGCAACTTGGAGGGAGGAGGCGGCACCGACAGTCGCTACCTGGCACGCCTCTTCGCGCTCAGGTATACCACCCATTCCCGCCTCTCTGCCTTTGCTAATGCCAACAATCTCAACGACCGCCAACGGCCGGGACAGGGCAGCGAGTGGATGCCCGCCATCGAGGACGGCATGCGTACACTGCAGAACGGGGGCTTGGACTACCTGGTCAATGACCGCCTGCACCGGTTCCAACTGGAAGGGGAGGCCACCGTGAGCCACACGGACACACGGACCAGGGAACTGACAGCCAAAGAGACTTTCCTGCAAGGCGGCGACACGTACGGACGCCTGCGCCATGCAAGCAAAGACCACGACCTCTACTTCAACACCAGCCACCACTGGACCTTCCACAGCAAGTGGGGAAACGTGAAACTGAGCCCGAGCCTCCACTATTCTTCCAACAGCAGCAACAGCCTCAACCGCTCGGCACAGTCGGACAGGGACTGCTTGCGGGACGAAACGCTGGATATGCTTTTTACACCGAACGTGTCGCCCGACATTCTGGCCGGCATCATCAACCGTGTCTCTGACGACTCGAAGAGAGACGGCTACTACCTGTCTACAGGCATGACGGCGCAGGCTGCCATCAAGGTGCCGCACACGAACGACAACTTGCTGCTGGAAACACGCGGCAACTACATCGACACCCGACACGACAACTTCGCCCACAAGCTCTACGACTATCCGCAAGGCGACGCTCCGGCGGACAGGAGAAACGAGTATGGCAGGGAGGACTACCGGGGCCATTCCCTTACCGCCAAGGCTGCCTATTATTATTGGGGCATCGGACACAACTGGCTCCTCTGTCCTTCGTATGAATACACCACGGACCACAACCGCCAACGCTATGGGCTGTACCGCCTGGACTATCTGACGGACAATGACCGCGACTGGCCTGAACTTGGGGTTTTGCCCTCCGTCGCAGACTGGCAAAAACAGACCTACGACCCAGAGCACAGCAAGTATGCCACAGCGCGGAACGATTACCACGTCATTGCCCTGGACCTCTCCAAGGATGAGTACAGGAACAACACTTGGTCTTTCCACTTCAACCTCCCGCTCAGCATGGACCGCAACCGGCTGGACTACAACCGCCCGACTCTGGCAGACACGACGGTCACGAAGCATTATGTGCTGTTCCGCCCTTCGCTGTCGGTGGGCAAGAAATGGATAAACCGGGAGGAGAGCGGCCGGGTGCGGTCCAGCCACGAACTGAAAGCAAGTTACGCGTTCTCCATGGCTCCGGCATCCATCGACTACTTCGTGGATGTGCGCACAAACGACAACCCGCTGGAAGTGTACACGGGAAACAACGGCCTGCACGTGACGAGCAGCCACCGCTGGGCGCTGAACTATGTGTGGAACAGCCCGGAGACGCAGCGCATGGTGTCCTCCAACGTTTCATACCAGCTGACGCACAACGACGTAGCCATGGGCTACACCTACGACAGGCTGACGGGTATCTACACGTACCGTCCGGAAAACGTGGACGGCAACAATGTGCTCTTTGGCAAGGTCATCTTCTCCACGCCGCTGGACAAGCTTAAGCGGCTGAAACTGGAATTGAACTCCGAGGCGACTGTCCGACACAGCACCGACCTCAGCAGCGATTCCTCGGAGCAAGTGCCGCAGAAGAGCACCGTAAATACTACTTTTCTGACGCAGGGCGTGCGCTTGAATTACGCTATAGGGGTTTTCCGTTTGGGCGGAAAGGCTTCGGTGACATACACCCGCCAGACTTCGCCCAGGGGCGGCTTCGTGTCCACGGATGCCGCTGCGTTCCAATACGGTATCAGTTGCACGGCAGACCTGCCCATGGGCTGGCAGATTTCTACGGACGCCACCCTGTATGGCCGCAGGGGCTACGCCGACAAGTCGTTCAACACGGACGACCTGGTGTGGAACATGCGTGTGGCCAAGAAGTTCCTGAAAGGCAGGCTGACCGTGATGCTGGACGGCTTTGACTTGCTGGGCAACATCTCGAACATCCGACAGACCGTAAACGCGCAAGGCCGCACGGAGACGTGGCACATATCCATCCCGCGCTACGCCATGCTGCACGCTGTGTACAGGTTCAGCAAATCGCCACAAAAATGACGGGGGAAGGAGACGGTTTAAAATATATTCGTACCTTCGCAGGGCAACACCGCAACAAAGTCTCCAATCAAGAAATACATCATGAAACACGCACTGCTCCTCTTCTTCGCCACGCTCTGGGCCTTTGCCGCCTGGGCCGACGAACCCTTCCGCTCCCACCGCTACGACATCTTCAAATCCCTGCCGCCCGAGGAGGGCAGCATCGTGTTCGTGGGCAACAGCATCACGGACATGCACACTTGGGTGGAAGCCTTCACCACCACAGACGGACGGCCGCTCCCCATCGTGAACCGCGGCAACTCGGGCACGTACTCGACGGAGCAGAGTGCGAACCTCGAAAGTTACCTCGTATATGCCCCGAAGAAGCTCTTCCTGATGATCGGCACGAACGACATCGCCACAAGCGGCGGACTGGATTTCCAGCCCGAACAGGTGGCGGCGCACGTGAAGAGCATGGTGCGCCGCATCCACCGCCGTTGCCCCGACACGAAGGTGTATCTCTACAGCATCCTCAACAACCAGACCCACAACCGGCCCGCCGAACGCTGGCTCCGCACGAATGCGCTCGTGAAGGGCTACGTGGAGGAGGTGAACGAGCCTTGGCTCCAGTATATTGACCTCTACGACGCGCTGATCCACGTGGCCGACGGGGGCACGTGGAGCTTCGACCGCCTCCACCTCACGGCGGCGGCCTACCGCGTGTGGGCGGAAAAGATTTGCAGCTACCTGGCCGAAGGGGAACCCTACGGAGTGCGCCCGGTCTACCCAGCCGGGGCCGACAGCCTGCAACAAAACGGCGGGTTGCAGTATTCCAACGGGATGCGAGCCACTTACTTCAGCCTGCTGCCCATCGAGGCGGACGACATCCTCATCTTCGGCGACGCGGAGGTGAAGGCGGGGGAATGGAACGAAATCTTCGGCACGCCGCACGTGAAGAACCGCGGTTCGGGCTGGGGCTACGGTGCCATCTCGCTCGAGGGCGTGGACCGCGAAGTGGAGGCCACGTTTGCCGCTACGGGGGTGAAGAAAGCCTGCCCGAAGGCGGTGGTGCTCTACGCGGGCACGGTGGAGGTACACGGCAAGGCGCCCCTGCAACAAGTCAAAGCCAACTATGCCGCCCTCGTCGAGAAACTCGCAACGGCAGCCCCCACGGCCAAGGTCTACTTGGTGGGCATCCACCCCACGGCATCTGCAGAAAAGAACGCGGAACGCATCCGCCCGCTGAATGCTTTCCTCGACTCGCTGGCCCAGGCACAACGGGAACGGTTGCGCTACGTGGATGGCTACACGGGGATGGAACACGAGGGGGTGGCGGACGCGGAATACGTGCGCCATCCGAATTACCTCTATGGCTTGGGCTACAACCTGATTGCGCAACGGTTGGCAACGGCCTTGCAGGGAGACTTCCCCGATGAGGCTTTCGCCGTGGCAAGCAGCGAGGTGTGTGCCGAACGCTGCCGCCAGGCTACGCTGCGCAACCGCGTGGGCGAAGCCATCACGGCGGGACACGTGGCCTTTGAGCTTGCTCCGGCTGCGAGCTTCACGCCGGCTGACCTTGCCGCCTTCGAGGCACAGGCGGAGGCGGCCTACGAACTGCTCGCCCGGCCTTCGCTCACGGAAGCGGAGGTAGACCGCATGGTGGAGGCGCTCACGCGATGCACGGCGAAAGTGAAGTAGTCCTTTCTCCAAACAGAGCGGCCGGAAGGGGGATCTGTGGCCCACTCTCCGCACTTGTTTTCCGCAAGCCTTCGGGAACGCACCGCTGCAAAGCGTGGTGGTTTCTGAAGGCTTGCGGACTTTATTCGTTGGAAAAAGAGCACATTTCACCGATTATAATTACTTTTGCGGCACAAACACTCCTAATCTATGAAACCTCTCTTTATTGCCGGTCCTTGTGTCATCGAGTCGGCCGAACTGCTCGACATCGTGGCTACCGAACTGTGCCGTATCCAAGAAGTTACGGGCGCAGAAGTCTATTTCAAAGCCTCGTTTGACAAGGCTAACCGCACCTCCATACATTCCTTCCGCGGCCCGGGCCTGGAAAAGGGCTTGCAGATGCTGGCCGACGTGAAAAGCAAATTCGGACTGCCGCTGCTGACTGACATCCACGAGAGCTATCAGGCGGAAGCAGCCGGGCAGGTGGTGGACGTGCTCCAAATCCCGGCCTTCCTCTGCCGACAGACGGACCTGCTCGTGGCTGCCGCACGGACGGGACGCACAGTGAACATCAAGAAGGCGCAGTTCCTCTCGGGTGAGGATATGCGCTTCCCTGCCGAGAAGTGCCGCGAAGCTGGGGCAAAAGAGGTTTGGCTCACGGAGCGCGGCAATATGTTTGGCTACAATAACCTGGTCGTGGACTTCCGCAACCTGCCGCTGATGAAACCCTACGCGGACCGCATCGTGATGGACTGCACGCACTCCGTGCAACGCCCGGGCGGAGCGGGGGGCTCTACGGGAGGCGACCGCCAGTTTGTGCCGCAAATGGCCTTGGCGGCCAAGGCTTTCGGTGCTGACGGCTACTTCGTGGAAACGCACCCGAACCCGACGAAGGCGCTGAGCGACGGGCCGAACATGCTGTACCTGAGCGACCTGGAAGCACTGGTCAAGAGCCTGATGTAACACGAACCCTAACTGTATTAGCTTTTCTACACCATGAGCAAATGGATTGAAACAGCCATCAAATGCCTCCAGGACGAAGCGGAGGCGCTGCTGGAGATGATTCCACACTTAGACAGTGACTTCGACAAAGCTGTATCTACTATATTGGCCTGCGAGGGCAAACTCATCGTGACCGGTGTGGGCAAGAGCGGACACATAGGCGCCAAAATCGCTGCTACGCTCTCGTCCACGGGCACGCCCAGTTTCTTCATCAACCCGCTCGACGTGTTCCACGGCGACTTGGGCGTCATCCAGCCCAAGGACGTGGTGCTGGCTATCTCGAACTCGGGACAGACGGACGAACTGCTGCGCTTCCTGCCTTACCTCACGGCGCACCATGTGCCTGTGATTGCCATGACGGGGAATCCTCACTCGCTGCTGGCCCAAAACGCCACGGCTCACCTCAACGCGGCTGTGCGCCACGAAGCCTGCCCGCTCGGCCTGGCACCGACGTCCTCGACCACAGCGGCCCTGGCGCTGGGCGATGCGCTGGCCTGCGCGCTGATGGAAGCACGACACTTCGAGGCGGCGGACTTTGCGCAGTTCCACCCCGGCGGCACGCTGGGCCGCAGACTGCTGACGAAGGCACGCGACGTGATGCGGGCGGAGGACCTCCCTACCCTTGCCCCGGAAACGAAACTGGGCGAGGCGGTCATCCACATCACAGGCGGACGCCTGGGCCTCTGCGTGGCGATGGAAAACGACCAGGTGGTAGGCCTCATCACGGACGGCGATATCCGCCGCGCCATGGAAAATTCGCAGGACAAGTTTTTCCAACTTTGCGTGGCGGACATCATGACGCGCACGCCGAAGATGGTTTCGCCCGACACGAAGATTACGGAGATTGAACACATCCTGCAACAATACAAGATTCACTCTGTGCTGGTGGTGGACGAGGAGAAGCACCTCCTTGGCGTGGTAGACTCGTTCCGCACCATGCTCTAAGCCGCGCTGCGCTTCACGGAAAGCATGACACTGACCCCACACCCGGGCACGGCTCACCAGCGGGCAATAGGACTGCTCCAAGCGAAGGCCGCGAGAAGCGAGTGCTCCCGGCACCATGCCCCGGAGGACAGATGCTTGTTCTTGATGGTGGGGCTCACACGCCCCGCCCAAAGAAGACGTAATGATTAGACATACTTTACTATTCCTGCTATTGAGTTACTTATTCTATCTGCCTGCGCTGGCCTCGGGCTGCAAGGCCGCAGCGGCGAGCGATTCGGACATTGTCCGGTTTTTGCAAGAAGAGTTCGACGTGAAGTTCACGGACAACAACCGCGTGGTGCTCTTCAAGACGGGGAAGGAGAAATTCGACGACCTCTTCCCTGCCATTCGCGCTGCAAAGGAAAGCATACACTTAGAATATTT
Organism: uncultured Bacteroidales bacterium; assembly: GCA_946055515.1. Lineage (GTDB taxonomy): Bacteria > Bacteroidota > Bacteroidia > Bacteroidales > Bacteroidaceae > Alloprevotella. The sequence continues at coordinate 22,865 of CAMGGA010000006.1, read as the reverse complement.
CAACTTCCGAAACGACTCCATCTCTGCCCAACTCTTCACCCTCCTGGCCCAAAAGGCTGCTGAAGGCGTGAAGGTGAGGGCTCTCTTCGACGGTTTCGGCAACAGTTCGAACAACCGGCCGCTCCGCGCCAACCACCTCGACAGCCTGCGCAGACACGGCATCGAGATCTACGAATTTGACCCCATCCGCTTTCCCTGGGTGAACCATGTGCTCCACCGCGACCACCGCAAGATTGTGGTGATTGACGGTATCGTGGCTTACACGGGGGGCATGAACGTGGCAGACTACTACATCACGGGCAAACCCGAGTTCGGGGAATGGAGAGACCTGCATGCCCGCGTGGAAGGTGACGCGGTGGGCGAACTGCAAAAGGTGTTCCTCAACTTCTGGAACAAGGTGACGGGACAGGAGGTACACGGGCCGGAGTATTTCCCCGGCGAACGCGATGCACGCCTGGACTTCGGCATGCTGAAGCCGGACACGACGGAAACGGCGGGACACAAGGTGGTGGGCGTGGTCAATCGCGACCCGCATGGCTCGGCCCGCAGCATCCACGACACCTTCGTCCATGCCATTGACCACGCCGAGAAGGAAATACTCATCATCAATCCTTATTTCACCCTGTGCCGCCACATCAAGCGGGCACTGAAGCGTGCCGCCAAGCGCGGCGTGGACGTGCAGGTGATGGTTTCGGCGAAAAGCGACATCCCCATCACGCCCCGCATCGTGGAGTATAATGCCCACAAGCTGATGAAACGCGGCGTGAAGGTCTACTTCTTCGAGGGGGGCTTCCACCACAGCAAAATCATGATGGTGGACGGACGCTATTCGTTCATCGGCTCGGCCAACCTCAACAGCCGCAGCCTCTCGTTTGACTATGAGTGTAACCTGCTCGTGGCTGACCCGAACACCACAGAGGAACTGAAACAGATTTTCTTCACGGACCGGGACACGCGCTGCTTCCAGCTCACCCCAGAGCTGTGGAAGGAGTGGGGACGGTGGAAGAAGACCAAAGGATGGCTCTTCCACTTCCTAATTCCCTTCGTGAAGTGTGACAAACAAGAACAGAACGCCCACGACTTCAACGAGTGGGAGCACTGGCAGGAAAGCGACAAGGTCTGAATCCGTCGTTGCCTGTCGTGAAGCGAATGGGGATGGAAACAAAGCGTCGCGCACAGCCCGATAGCGCTGTTTCCCCTTCCCTTGCTCCTTACCCAAGAACTACTTTCTCCAACTCCTTATATTATATACTCCATGCGCGACCCGAAATTCTCTATACTGAAAGCCTTGGCCATCATGCTGGTTGTGCTCTCCCACGCGGGCATCAGCGGCTGGCTCTTCAACTTCGTCTTTATCTTCCATGTGCCTGCCTTCTTCCTCTGTGCGGGCTACTTCTTTAACACGCGCTACCTCACGGACGAACGCACCTTCCTGCTGCACCGCGCCAAGAAGCTCTACGTGCCCTTCCTGAAATGGAGCGTGGCCTTCCTTTTGCTGCACAACGTGTTCTTCTGGTGCGGACTGCTCAGCGAATCCTACGGCAACGCGCAGGGAGGCGTGATGCACCCCTACACGCTCCACCAAATGGGGCAACACCTCTGGAGCATCGTGTTCAACATGTCGGGCTACGACCAGTTTCTCGGCGGGGCCTTCTGGTTCTTCCGTGCACTCCTGCTGGCCAGCATCGGATTTCTGCTTCTCTTCAAACTCCTCCGGCGCTCGCCCCGCTTCCAGACTGACAAGCAGGCGGGCTGGGGACTGCTGATCATCGGCCTGCTGCTGACAACGTGGAAGGTGGCCGACGGCATCACTGTGACGGGAGTGGCGCAAGGGGGCTACCGCGAACTGATGGGCATGACGCTGATGGCGGCGGGCTTCCTGCTGCGGCAGTACCGCGTAGCCGAACTGCTCTCGTGGCGCTGGGCGGCTCCCGCCGGGGCGGTGCTGCTCCTGGCCTCCTTCTTCTTCCCCTCGGCCATGGCCTGGAACCCTTCGTTCACCCAGTTCATTTCCCTGCCCGTGCCCGCTGTGGCAGGATTCATCGTGCTGCTCTATGCCGCGTACTGGCTCGACCGCCTGGGGGGCTTCGTCAAGCAAGGACTGGTGTACATCGGCGAACATACGCTCCACATCTTCGCTTTCCATCTGCTCGCCTTCAAGCTGGTGAGCGCCATCAAGGTACAGGCCTTAGGCTTGCCCTGGGAAGCTGTCGGAAGCCACCCCGTGGTTCACGAAGACGCAAGCAACGTGTTGTGGATCTTGCTCTATCTCCTTGTGGGCGTGGGCCTGCCGCTCCTCTGGCTGGAAGCCTACAAGCGCATCACCCCGCACATCTCGATTAACCAAGACCAGGCCATCGACTTCGCCCTCATGGTGGGCCAGAAGGTGATTAGGGGACTCTTCATCGTGGGACGTGCCCTCTTCCGCCTCGCTGTCGAAACCTGGAAAGCCTTCGTGCAGGGCATTAAGGACATCCTCGCCGCCTCCAGTACGAAAGACGAATAAGAAGCCCTCTTCCTGCGCCCGTTTTGTCTCCGAAAAGAGGCAAAACGGGCGCAGTTGTCATTTACACTGCACAATCCTTGCACACAACATCACTACTTAACCATACAAAATGGAAGCAAAGCACACTCTATATGAAGAATATTTGTATCTTTGCGCCCATAATTCATTCAGCCTCACCAAACTTAAACGAATTTTCGTGCAAGCGGGTGCAGGAAAAAGCTTGTTGAACGAAGCCCAGCGCGGAGAAACAACTCGTTTTGCCTGCCAAGTGTAGCCGAAAATGCCAAAGAAATATAGCAATGTCTACTGTTCATTCTAAAGAACTCATGAACCTTGCAGCCGACAACATCCGTGTGTTGGCAGCGAGTATGGTTGAACGCGCGAAGTCAGGCCACCCCGGAGGTGCCATGGGTGGAGCCGACTTTATCAATGTCCTCTACTCCGAATTTCTGAATTTCGACCCCGAAGACGCCACCTGGCGCTGTCGTGACCGCTTCTTCCTCGACCCCGGCCACATGTCGCCCATGCTGTATTCGCAATTGGCTCTCATCGGCAACTACACCATCGAGGAACTCAAGCAGTTCCGCCAGTGGGGCTCCCCCACTCCGGGACACCCCGAAGTCTGCCACGAACGCGGCATCGAGAACACCAGCGGACCGCTCGGCCAAGGACACACCTACGCCGTGGGCGCTGCCATCGCCGCCAAGGCGCTCTATGCCCGCACGGGAAACCCTGGCTTCAACAAGGAAAAGATTTATGCCTATATCTCTGATGGCGGCGTGCAAGAGGAAATCTCGCAGGGCGCTGGCCGCATGGCCGGTCACCTTGGCCTGAACAACCTCATCATGTTCTTCGACGCCAACGAAATCCAGCTCTCGACCGAAACCTCTGCCGTTATCTCGGAAGACACGGGCATGAAGTACCGCGCCTGGAACTGGAACGTGCTCGAAATCGACGGTAACGATGCCGAACAAATCCGTGCTGCACTCAAGGCCGCCAATGAAGAGGAAAACCGACCGACTCTGATTATCGGCCACTGCGTGATGGGCAAAGGCTGCCGCAAGGCGGACAACACCTCCTACGAACGCAACTGCAAGACGCACGGCGCTCCCCTCGGAGGCGAGGCTTACGTGAACACCATCAAGAACCTCGGCGCCGATCCCGAGAATCCTTTCGTGATCCGCCCCGAAGTGGCTGCCATGTATGAAGAACGCAAGGCTGAATTGCGCGAAATCGTTGCAGCCCGCAAGGCTGAAGAAAAAGCCTGGGAGGAAGCCAATCCCGAAAAGGCCGCCCTGCTCAACGACTGGATGGCCGGACGCCTCCCCCAAATTCCCTGGGAAACCATCGAGCAGAAGCCGAACGCTCCGACCCGCAATGGCTCTTCGGCTTGCCTGGCTCTGCTCTCGGAATACGTGCCCAACATGATCGTTTCCTCGGCCGACCTCTGCAACTCGGACAAGACCGATGGCTTCATGGCACACACGACGGAAATCACCCGCACGAACTTCGCCGGTGGCTTCCTGCAGTCGGGCGTGTCGGAACTGACGATGGCTTGTGTGTGCATCGGTATGATGCTCCACGGCGGTATCATCACTGCAATGGGTACCTTCTTCGTCTTCTCCGACTACATGAAACCTGCCATCCGCATGGCTGCGCTCATGGAAATCCCCGTAAAATTCGTGTGGACGCACGACGCTTTCCGCGTAGGCGAAGACGGCCCCACCCACGAGCCCGTGGAACAGGAAGCCCAAATCCGCCTCATGGAGAAAATGAAAAACCACAGCGGCCGCGACAGTGTACGTGTGTTCCGTCCCTGCGACGTGCATGCCACCACGGAATGCTGGCGAATGGCCATGGAGAACATGGACACGCCCACGGCTCTCATCTTCAGCCGCCAGAACGTGAAAGACCTTCCTGCCGACACGAACTACAAGGCTGGCGTGGAACGCGGTGCCTACGAAGTGGTGAGCGAAGCCAACCCCGATGTAATTCTCGTGGCTTCGGGTTCTGAGGTCAGCACCCTGGCCGAGACCGCAGCCCTCCTGCGCGAAGAGAACCACATCAAGGCACGCGTGGTGAGCTGCCCGAGCGAGGGCCTCTTCCGCCGCCAGGACAAGGAATACCAGGAAGCTCTGCTCCCGACAGGCGGCAAGATTTTCGGCCTCACCGCCGGCTTGCCCGTCACGTTCGAAGGTCTCGTAGGCACGAACGGCAAGGTTTACGGCCTCGAAAGCTTCGGCTTCAGCGCACCCTACAAGGTGCTCGACGAAAAGCTGGGCTACACGGCCGAAAACATCCGTAACGAAGTACTGGCTTATCTGGAAACTCACTAATTGGACCAAGCGCAAACGCTCTGATATGAAAAATATTGGTTTGGCCTGCGACCATGCAGGATTTGAACTGAAGCAGTTCGTCATCAAGTATCTCGAAGAGAAGGGCCTCACCTTCCAGGACTACGGCACCTACTCTACGGAAAGCTGCGACTACCCCGACTTTGCCCATGCCCTGGCACGCGGCATTGAAAACGGCGAAGTGGAAAAGGGCATTGCCATCTGCGGCAGTGGTGAGGGCATCTCCATGACCCTCAACAAGCACCAGTCCATCCGGGCCGCGCTGGTCTGGACTCCCGAGATTGCCCACATGACCCGTCTCCACAACGATGCCAACGTGCTGGCCATGCCGGGCCGCTACATCGACCAGGAAACAGCACGCAGCATCATGGACGAATTTCTCAACACCGACTTTGAAGGTGGACGCCACATTCGCCGCATTGAGAAAATCCCCGTGAAATAAATCCTGCAGGCTCAGCGTGCCCAAACGCTGCGATAGAAGCCTCTGCGACACGGCCTGCTCCACGAAGTTGCAGCAAAAATGTCGCAATTCTTCTATAAATCATAAGAAAATAATATCTTTGCACCCTCATCCCACCAGAGAGGGTGCAAAGACACTGCACGAAAGCGCACTCGAGGAGGCTTGCTGCAAGCGCTTCCAAGACTCAAGAAGCATAAAACAAACTACAATCATTATTCATAGACATGACTAAATCTGAGATTATCAAGTCTATCGCCAAGGAAACGGGTGTGGACAGAGATACGGTTACGTGTGTCATTGAGAACTACATCAATACCGTAAAGAAAACGCTGATACAAGGCGAGTCTATCAACTTCCGCAACTTCGGCACGTTCTACCTGAAGCAACGCGCTCCGAAAACTGGCCGCAACTTGATGAGCAACACCACTATTCTCATACCGGCACACAAGGTGGTCCTCTTCAAATCCTCGAAAGAGTTTGCAGATGCCATCACCATTGCCACCACTGAGAAGGAGAATTAAACAACTCACATAATTAACCCCAAAAACGTAATAGGTATGCCTAACGGAAAGAAGAAAAAAAGACACAAGATGGCTACGCACAAGCGTAAAAAAAGACTGCGCAAGAACCGCCACAAGAGCAAGTAGCTCGGCGTAAAAAGCCAGACTTTTCACCACCCGGCGAGTAAACGAGCACAGAAAGCCCCGCTCCGCGAGAGAGCCTCCTCGTTTACCCGCCGTTTTCAATTCAGTATCAAACCCCTAACGACATGACAAGCGAAGTAATTGTAGATGTAACCGCCAAAGACATCTCCATCGCATTGCTCGAAGACAAGAAGCTTGTTGAATTCCAACGCGAAGGACGCACCGAGCACTTCTCGGTAGGCAACATCTATCTGGCCAAGGTGCGCAAACTGATGCCCGGCCTCAACGCTTGCTTCGTAAATGTCGGTTATGAACGCGATGCCTTCCTCCACTACCTGGACTTGGGCACGCACTACGCTTCACAGGAGAAATACCTGCAACTCATCGGCGACAGCGGAAAAGGCAACCCCACGCTCGAAAAGGTGCTCCGACTCCCCGACCTCGACAAGGACGGAAGCATCCAAAACACGCTCAAGGTGGGCCAGGAGTTGCTCGTACAGATTGTCAAGGAACCCATCAACACCAAAGGACCACGCCTCACGGCGGAACTCTCCTTTGCGGGACGCTTCCTCGTGTTGATGCCCTTCTGCGACAAAATTTCCGTCTCCACCAAAATCAAATCGGCTGCCGAACGTGCACGACTCAAGCAGCTGGTACAAAGCATCAAACCCAAAGGCTTTGGCGTAATTATCCGCACGGTGGCTGAAAACAAACGTGCCCCGGAGCTCGATGCCGAACTGCGCATCCTGCTCAACAGATGGGAAGAAGCCATCCGCAAAGTAAAACTCACACGCAGCCGCAAACAGAAGTTGCCGCTCCTCGCCTACGAAGAAACCAGCCGAACGGTGGCCCTGCTCCGCGACCTCTTCAACCCTTCCTACGAAAACATCTACGTAAACGACAAAAACGTATGGAACGAGGTGCGAGACTACGTTGCCCTCATCGCTCCCGAATGTAAAGACATCGTGAAGCTCTACAAAGGCAACGTGCCCATCTTCGACAACTTCTCCGTAACCAAACAAATCAAGACCTCTCTCGGACGAACCGTCACGTACAAACACGGCGCCTACCTCATCATCGAACAAACGGAAGCCCTCCACGTGGTGGACGTGAACAGCGGAAACCGCTCGAAGAGTCCAGAAGGTCAGGAAACCAATGCCTTAGACGTAAACCTCGGAGCTGCCGACGAATTGGCCCGACAGCTGCGCCTGCGCGATATGGGAGGTATCATCGTGGTAGACTTCATCGACATGAACCTGCCCGAAAACCGACAAAAGCTCTACGAGCGCATGGTCGAGAATATGCGCAAAGACCGTGCCCGCCACACCATCCTCCCGCTCTCGAAGTTCGGACTGATGCAAATCACCCGCCAACGCGTGCGCCCCGCCATGGACGTAAACGTCGAAGAAAGCTGCCCCACCTGCGGCGGCACGGGCAAAATCAAGCCCAGCATACTCTTCACCGATGCGCTCGAAACGAAAATCGACACCATGGTCAACAAGTTCGGCATCAAGAAGTTCACCCTCCACGTCCACCCCTTCGTGGCAGCCTACATCAACCAAGGCATCGTCTCCCTGAAGCGCCAATGGCAAATGAAGTACGGCTTCGGCGTGAAGGTAATCCCCAACCAAAAGTTAGCCTACCTTCAGTATGCCTTCTTCGACACGCACGGCGAAGAAATCTCCATGAAGCAACATAACGACATGAAGTAAGCATTCACCTCTATCCGGAGGATAACCCGTTCCCATGGGTTATCCTCCTTTTTCTTCTTCACACCCCAATTCGCGCCCCGGGCACGGCCACTGCCCCAACGTCCATTCTCGGCCTGCCACGCCATCTTTTTCTGCCTTGTCCGCATTTTATTGAAAGGAAAATTGTATTTTCGCGCAGAATTATGGCTTTGTCCTGATCTAACAGTAAAAACTATTTCATCTATCAATATCACACATGGAAATTTCTGGAAAAATCATTGCAGCGCTTGAGCCTCGTGGCGGTGTGTCGCAGCGTACGGGCAACACTTGGAAATCACAAGAGTTCGTCATCGAAACCCACGAGCAGTATCCGAAGCACTGCGTATTCCGCGTGTTTGGCGAAGACCGCCTTCGCGAGTTCAACATCCAAGTTGGCGAAGAACTGATTGTCTCCTTCGACATAGACGCACACGAATACCAGGGCCGCTGGTACAACGACATCAGCGCATGGCGCGTACAGCGCGGCACGGCCGAAGCAGCAGCTCCCGAAGCACCCGCCTACGGCGCTCCCGCAGCACCCGCGGCTCCCGCAGCCCCTGCAGCACCCGCTGCCCCGGCTGAAACGGGCACGGCCGACGACCTCCCCTTCTGATCCACAGCAAGTGCCCTGGACCCGGGTCCAGGAAACCACTTCCCCCCTTCACGGGTGTGTCTCCGCAAGAGGGCACACCCGTTTTCCTTTCCCCCCACCAAATTCTTCCGTTTCATGCGTCGAATTTTCAAAATCCTCAAGTGGATTTTCCTCCTCTTCCTCTTCTCTTCCGTCCTCGCAGTCCTTGCGCTGCGATGGCTCCCCGTCCCCATCACGCCCTTGATGGTTATCCGCGCAGTGGAGAACGTGATGGACGGAAAGCCCGCAGCTATCCACCACCAATGGGTACCGCTCGACTCCATGGCGCGTGCAATGCCGCAAGCCGTAGTGGCCTCGGAAGACCAGAACTTCATGCGTCACCACGGCTTCGACTTCGGCGCCATCCAGGACGCCGTGCGCGAAGCGGAAAAGAAAGGGCGCGTGCGCGGGGCGAGCACGATTTCCCAGCAAACGGCCAAGAACGTTTTTCTCTGGCCCTCGTCCACCTGGGTGCGCAAGGGCTTCGAAGCCTACTTCACGGTGCTCATCGAACTGCTCTGGCCGAAAGAGCGCATCATGGAAGTGTACCTCAACAGCATCGAGATGGGGCCCAGCATCTATGGCGTGGAAGCCGTGGCGCGTGCCCATTTCGGCTGCTCCGCCATGCAGCTCCGCGATAAGGACTGCGCCCTCATCGCCGCCACCCTGCCCAATCCGCTGAAATTCAGTTCGCAGCGCCCCTCGCGCTACATGCGGAAGCGCACAAAGGACATACAGAAACAGATGCGCTTCATCTCCAGGGAAACGTGGGAATAACCCCTCCCCCAGCCCAGAAACGAGACTCCCCACTTACGCCGCCCAATCGGTGCGCAAGTGGGGAGTTTCGTATGTAGCAGGCTTCTTGGATGCCACGCACGACAAATGCGTCATGGCCTATCCTCAGCGCGAGCAACAGCGGCTCAGGGATTCACCACGATGGTCTTGTCTACCGTCACGGTGAAATACAGCAAGCCACCCACGGTGTAGTTCACACGGCCCGTGCCGTCATCCAGGGTAGAGAGCGAATTGGTCCCGTACTTCTGAGCCCACCACTGCGTGTTGCCCGAAGCGTTGTACGTACCCTTGAAAGTGAGGTTATAGGTACCGGCGCTGGGGGCCACAATCGTGTCTGTCGGATTTTCCGACTGGTTGTCGTAGACCACCGAAGGCACATACTTGTGCTGCAACATCTGCTGCTGGTCGCTCCAAGCATACTTCGTTGTGTTGAGCAAGCGGCCTTTCTGTTTCTGCACGAGAGTCACCACGAAGCGCTGGCCCGCACGGATTTCCGTTTCGCCCGGCGTGAGCGGGGTGCAGGTGAGTTCGGCAAAGACAGGGGGCTTCGAAGCGTATTCCGCACTGTCGGTATCCTCGCTGCATGCCACCAGAAAGAGGCAAAGCAGGGGAAGCATGATTTTCTTGAACATATCGGAATCGAAAAAGTTAAGTTTAGAAAGTTTTCAGTTTCTGGTAGAGGCGCTGGATGGGCAGCCCCACCACGTTGAAGTAGCTACCGCGGATGCCTTCGACAGCCGCCATGCCTATCCACTCCTGGATGCCATAGGCTCCGGCCTTGTCGAAGGGGATATAGTTGCTCACGTAGAAGTCTATTTCTTCCTCCGAGAGCTCGGCAAAGGTCACCTGCGTCGTCACGGCGAAGTCCTCTGTGCGGTCGGCCGTCACGATGGTCACGCCCGTGATTACCTGATGGGTCTTGCCCGACAGTTCGCGGAGCATTTCCTTTGCCCCCTCGGCATCCTTCGGCTTGCCCATCACCTTGCCGCCGAGACACACGATTGTGTCGGCCGTGATGAGCAATTCGTCGGGTGCCATGGAAGTCTTGTAAGCCTGCGCTTTCACGCGCGAAATGTAGCGCACGATGTCCTCGCCGCGCAGGGTTTCGGGATAATGTTCATCAATGCCAAACAGCGTGCGCACCTTGAAGGGCACTCCCAAGCGTTGCAGCAACTCCTTCCGTCGGGGCGAGTTGCTGGCCAGTACGACTTTGTACTTATTCAGGTTGTCAAGCATAACGATATAGAAAATAAAAGAATGAAAAAACAAATTTACCACCCAAAGGCTTCGGCGTTTGCCATCCACTTGCCCTGTGCCCGCAGCACCTGCTCCAGCACGTCGCGCACGCAGCCCATGCCGCCCGCCGCGTGGCTCACGTAGCGCGAGACGGCCTTGATTTCAGGCGCAGCGTCGGCAGGACAACACGGACAACCCACCACGCGCATCACCTCGTAGTCGGGGATGTCGTCGCCCATGTAGATGACCTCTTCGGGGCGCAGTCCCTCGGCCTCCATCCACTCGTGGAGCACCTTGAGCTTCACGGCTGCACCCATGTAGATGTGCTGCACGCCGAGCGCCTCGTAGCGCGTCTGTACGGCCGCACTGCGGCCACCCGTGATGATCGCCAACTGCAGGCCACACTTCACGGCCAGCTGCATCGCATAGCCGTCCTTGATGTTGGCCGAGCGGAGCGGTCCACCCTCGGCGCCGGGAAAAAGCGTCACTAAGTTCGTACTCAACACGCCGTCCACGTCGAAGGCCAGCGCCTTTATTTTCTTCAGGTCGTAGTCTATCATAGAAAAGTTATAGGGATCACGCCCCGCCATGCGCTGCACGCTCCGGCTGAGCAGTTTGTAGATTTCTTGCCAATCCCGATGGGCCTCGAGGGCCTTCACATGGCGCTCCATCACCTTAGCGTCGCCGCGCACGGCAGGTCCCGTTTGCCCCTCGGCGGGGGCCACGCTGTGCAACTTGCGGGCGGTCTGTTCGACCAGGGGCAAGAGACACGACGGGTCGATGCCGGCCTCCTTGAGCAAAGAGTATGCCACAGCATAGCAGTGGTTCGGAAAATTGCAGGCAAACACCGCCGCCACGTGGAGCGCTTCGCGCCCTTGGCTCGTGAGCCGCTGTACCTGTCGGGAGATTTGACGGGCAAGCCGTTCGGACGTTTCGAGCGCCTCGGGGGTGGAGGCTTCCACGAAAAGGGGAATGTCTGTCCAGTCCACGGGCACGCTCCTGCTGAACGTCTGGAGCGGATAGACCACTGCACAGTGGCGGAACCAGCGGCTCAGCACGTCGAGCCCTACACAGCCCGCCGTGTGGATATAGAGCGCATCAGCGGGAGCGCCGGCGTCATGCAGTGCCCCAGCCACCCCGGGGAGCGCATCGTCGCGCACGGAGAGCACGTAGAGGTCCGCTGCGGGCAAATGTCCGAGGCTGTCCGTGGCCACCGGCGAAGAGATGCGTTTGGCCAACTCGCGCGCATGCTCCATGCCCCGGCTGTACACCCCAAGTGGTGTCAAGCCGGTTTTCTGCAATGCCGCGGCCAAATGCCAAGCCACGTTGCCAGCCCCTATCATGCAAAATGTCTTCATGCTGTTCATGGTCATTAGCGGTTAGTCTTCCCCGGGAGAAACGCAAAGGCGAAAGTCGTTTGGGCACTCCTGCCGAAAGAACTTGTGCGCGCCGCTTTCAGAGCGAGTCACGCAAACTTCTGCGTGGCAAAATTAGCAAAAGCACTTTCGCTTGCCAAAGGAATGAGCTATTTTTTTCTGCGCCATCTTTGCCTGCACAGGCCTGCACAGGCCTGCACAGGCTTCACACACCCGCCACAAACGCCTTACGCGCACGCGTGTATATACGTGATTTAATAGGGAGAAAAAGGCTTCACAGCTTCACAGAGAGTATCTTATCTTCTGAATATCAGAGGATTAGAGTGTGAAGGTTCGCACTTTTGACCTTTCACACGCTTCACATCGAAAAAATCCGCCTTTCCCCCACCCCGCTCCACGGCTTTCCCGTCACTTCCTCGCTACAGCCGCACACACCTGCCCCCAACTGTCCGTGGATTGGGCTTTCGGGAAGCAGGGATTGAAACAACAAGTCCAGGATTTGTAAATCCGGAAGCCGCGATTGAAACACCGAAGCCTCGCGCAGCCTCTTCCATGCTGCCCGCACCCGCCCCATGCCCTTCTTTGCCGCCCCCGAGGACCGCCGAGGCGTATTCTTCCCAATCCGAAACATACACGAAAACCGGTGAAGGTTCTAAAGTTTTACCTTCACACTGTTTTCCGTTGAGTATCAATCAGAAACTGACACTTTGTGAAGATGTGAAGCAAAAAAACGGGGTTAAAAATACGTATAAGGAATGCGCGGAAAGGGGCTCTCGGGAGGGAAATTTCCCGGGCAACCTCTGTTTGCGTTTCAGCCAAAAAGAGGCATCACGTTTCACAACGAGATGCCTTTTTACTGTTTTCGATAGGTATTAGTCGCTTACGCGCCCCAGTCTCCACAAAAACAGCCTTTCGGCCATGTTGTTCTATGTGACGGGATTAAGGTAAAAAGATTGTATGTAGGATAACGGTGCAAATGTAAGCCGTTATCTGATAACGGCCAAATTTATCAAAAACATTTTACAAATTTATTGTTTTTAGTCCGCTCTCAGGGGCAATCTGCGCCTTGCTACTTGAAATCCACGTGGAGGCGGATGTTCAGCAAGCGGCCCGTCAGGTAGTTCGGCACGGCATACTGGCGGTTGGTGATGTCGGTGACCCAATAGTAGGAATTGACGTTGTCGATGCCGAGCAGGTTGAAGCAGTCAGCCCCGAGCCACACATTTCTCACCCAGCGGAACAGCCCCGTGGAGAGGTGGCGGTCTTCGTTGTCCACCAGACGGTAGCTCGCGCCCATGTCCACACGTTTGTAGGCCGCTGGTCTCCACATCCTGGAGGTGCGGTCCGTGCGGGGCGCAGTAAAGGGCAAGCCGTCGGCCCAAGCGGCCTTCAGCGTGAAGCGCCAGCGCGTGGTGCCGGGGAAATAGTCCGTAAGGTAGAGCGAAAGGTTGTAGCGCTGGTCGGTGGGTCGCGGAATCCACACACCGTCAATCTGTTCCTTCGTGCGCATCAGCGAAAGGGTGAGCCACGAGTCGGTGCCTGGCACAAATTCGCCGTAGAGCTTGAAATCGACACCCGCCGCATAGCCCTTGGCCACATTGCGGCCGTAGTAGACAATGCGCACGTTGTCCACGCTATAGGGAATGAGGTTGGAGAGTGCCTTGTAGTAGGCTTCGGCCGTGAACTTGTAGGGACGGCCTGCCAGGCGGAAGGTGTAGTCGGCGCCAGCCACGAAATGGACCGAACGCTGCGAACGGATGTGGCGGTTGAGGGTCACGGTGGAGAGTCCGTCCACGAGGGTCGTGTCCTTCAGTTCTTTGTAGAACGGGGCCTGGTAGTAGACACCCGTGGCGAAGCGGAATGTCCAGTTGTCGGAAAAAGCGGGGAGCAGGCCGATGGAAGCGCGGGGGGAGAAGAGGGTCTCGTCGTTCCAGTCCCAATGGCTCATTCTCACACCATAAGTGAAGTTGAACAGGCCCATGGAGGTCTTGAAGCGCCAACTGTCCTGCACGAACGCGGCAAACCGCACGGTCTGGATGTCGGTCGAGGAGCGCTGGCTGTAGATGAGGCGCATGGTCTGCGGGTCTGTGGGCAGCGAATAGCCCATGGAGTCGCGCATCTCCCACTCACGTGCATTCTCTTTCACGGATTCGCGGGTCCAGTTGAGTCCGGCCTGAAGCGTGTGGGCGTTCAGCTTGGTGCGGAAACGCAGGCCGAGGTTTCCGACCGTTGCCTCGAGGCGGTTGCGTGCGTGCTCCATGTAGGTGCCCACGCCGAGCTGTTCCTGCCCCGTGGCTTCGCTGAGCCAGTATTCGCCCTGGATGTCGTAAGTTTCCCGCTCGCGGGTCTTGAAGGCGGAGCCTTGGAGGGCAAAATACGTGTTGGGCCCGAAGTGGCGCGTCAGTGTGGCCGCTCCGAAAAGCGTGCGGAACAGGTCGTTTTCGCCGCCGTCGAAATAGACCTTGAACTTCTTGGCGTCGTTCATCGTGCCGAAAGTGGTTTCGCGGCTTTCGGGGCGGAACTTATACTGATTGTCGGAATAGTTGCCAAGGATTTCCAACGACCACCGCTGGTTGGGCCGATAACTGAAAAACGCCTGATAGTCGAGGTACTTGGGCTCATATTCCGCTTTCGTGTCGGTGGTACCCATCAGGCTCTTTGTCGTTTTGTAGCGCACGGAGGTCATGAAACTGACACGGCGGTTGCCCCAGCCCAGGTAGGTGGAGGCCCCCAGCATCGAGGCCGATGCAGAGGCTTCGAAGGTTTCGGGCCGCTTGTAGGTAATGTCCAGCACGGACGACATACGGTCGCCATAGCGCGCTTCAAACCCGCCCGTCGAGAAGTCGATGCGCTCCGTCATGTCGGGATTGATGACGGAGAGCCCTTCCTGCTGCCCGGAGCGGACGAGCAGCGGGCGGTAAACCTCAATGCCGTTCAGGTAGACACAGTTTTCATCGAACGAACCGCCTCGCACGTTGTATTGCGAGGAGAGTTCGTTGTGTGTGGAGACGCCAGCCTGTGTGGCAATGATTTCCTCGATACCATTGCCCGTGGTAGAAGGCTGGAAATGCGTGTCGGGCTTCGTGATGCGCTGGTTGCTACCGGTCTGGACGCCTTGCCCCGTGACTACGGCCGTTCCCAGCGTACCTTTCTCGTAAAGCGGTAGCACCACATCGAGGCGCACACTGTCGATGGGCTGGCGAAGCAGGCGGCGTCGCGTTTCGTAGCCGATCATGGAGTAGACGAGCCGCACGCTGTCGGCAGTCTCCACCCAGAGCGAGTATTCTCCCCGCAAGTTGGTCAAGGTCAGAACGTTCTGGTTCTGTACGCGCACGGTGGCCAATTCTATGGGAGCCCCCGTGTCGTCTTTCACCTGTCCGAATATACGTGCCCTGCGCTGCGCCTCGGCCGGAAGCACCGCAAAAGCAGAAAGAAGAAAGAAAAAGAGGTAGAATATAGAATGTTTGGTTTGTTTCATAACTATCAAAACGTTTTCGCCTGCGTTTTATTGTGCAAGTCCAGAAGGTTTTATCCGGCCCGGCGCTGCCTCGCAGCCAATCTCCTGCAAAAATAGCGCAAACCGAATGCAGCGCAAAAGAAAAGCCGAATGATTTGCTTTTGCTCCCCCGAGCCGCAGATCTTCTTCTATGAAGAAAGCGCAAGATGCGCGAAGAACGAAAAGCAAAGGCGAAAGATTTGTTTTCTCATTCTGCGCTGCCCTTGTTATCCCAAATTGAGCAAATCGAATGCAAAATCGAGAAAAAACCTTGTACTTTTTCTTTGCACTGTATTCTATTTGCACTATCTTTGCCCTCGAAATGAGCGAATGCGGCAGTAGCTCAGTTGGTAGAGCATTGGCTTCCCAAGCCAAGGGTCGCGGGTTCGAGCCCCGTTTGCCGCTCCAATAATTTTCGCATTAGAGAAACTAACTACTCATACAGACTCTATGCATCTTGTCCTGTTCGCAGTTTTCACCATTGGCCTCTTTTTGATTGCAACCGAAGCTTTCAATCGTCTCAACAAAGCCGCTGTTGCAATGTTTACGGGTGTGTGTTGCTGGATGCTCTACATCGCTTACGGCACAGACTTCGTTTCCCAACAACACGGTGCAGAATACCTCGCATTTCTCCAACAGGGAACCATACAGCACACCGCGCTCACCATCAAAGCCTTCATCGCGGAACATGTTTTCCTTCGCTATGCGGCGGAAATGGCTGGCATCGTGCTCTTCCTGCTTGCCACCACAACCATCGTGGAGGTGCTCGCGGCAAACGGGTGCTTTGATTTTGCACAGGAATGGCTGCGAACCCGCAAACCCAAGAAACTGCTCTGGAAACTGGCGGCGCTGGCTTTCCTGCTCTCGGCCAACCTGGACAACCTCGTCACCGTTGTCCTGCTCATCACCATTGTCCATCCCTTGCTCCAGACGGACCGCCTGCGACGCATCTATTGCACGGTGATTGTGCTGGCTGCCAACTGCGGCGGCGCGATTACGGCCATCGGCGACATCACGACGCTGCGCCTCTGGAACGCGGGACTGATTGTCCCCACAGCGTTCTTCGCCACGCTCTGCCTGCCGACCCTCGTCGCCCTGGGCGTCATGCTTCTCCTGCTGCGCCGAGGCCTTCCGCACCGCATTGAATTTGCACAAACCCGCCTGCCCTATCGGGGCGACGATACGGTGCTGAACCGGCCGCAACGCCTGCTGATGCTGCTCGTGGGCGTGGGCGGGCTGTGGTTTATCCCCACTTTCCACCGCATCACGTTGCTTCCTCCCTTTGTGGGCGCGCTCTGCGTGCTCGGACTTCTCTGGATTGTGGACGAACTCTGCAACCGCCAGCTTCTGGGAAGCGACCGAATGACGAACCGCCGGCTTCCGCTGGCCCTGCAATACGCCAACCTCCAGCAACTCCTTTTCTTCGTGGGACTTACGCTGATGTTCGGGGCGCTGGTGGAAACAGGATTGCCTTCACAAGTACTTTCGTGGGGCGTAGAGGGCTTCGACAACCCTTACGTCGTGGCCCTGCTCTCTACCCTTGGCAGTGCTTTCGTCGGAGCCATACCGACAGTGGTGGGCAATGCAGCCATCTGCTCTTCGCCCTGCCTGCCGGCATGGAGCGAACTCGAGGCTTTTGCCCCAGGCGGCAATTTCTGGCCCATGCTCAGCTATGGGGCAGCGATGGGGGGCTCTCTCCTCTCAACGGGCACCGTGGCCGGCTTGCTACTGATGCGCATGGAGGAGGTATCCTTTGGCTGGTATCTTCGCCATATCACCCCGAAAGTGGCAGTGGGCTTCGTGGCCGGCGCACTTGTGTGGGCCGTTCAGTTGCTCTGCTTCTAAACTCTGGTTCTCATCTTCCGCCCGTGCCCCCTGAAAGCGGAGTCCAGTGCGGATAGATTATACTGTTTCATCTCGAATCATTAATATAGAGTACTATGGCAAAAATCAGATGTATAGGTGTCCTCACCTCTGGAGGCGACGCACCAGGCATGAATGCCGCCATCCGCGCCGTGACACGTAGCGGCATCTGCAACGGCTTCAAGATAAAAGGTATTTATCGCGGCTACGAAGGCCTTATCCACGATGAAGTCAAGCCCTTCACGACCGAAGATGTCAGCAATATCATCCAAACGGGTGGCACCATTCTCCGCACGGCGCGCTCGAAAGAATTCGAAACGGCTGCCGGCCGCAAGAAAGCCTACGAAACACTGCGGAAAGAAAGCATCGACGCGCTCATCGTCATCGGCGGTAACGGTTCGCTCACAGGTGCCATGCTCTTTGCCGAAGAATACGATTTCCCTTGCATCGGACTTCCCGGCACCATCGACAACGACCTTTACGGCACGGACAACACCATCGGCTACGACACGACGCTCAACACGATTACCGAGTGTGTGGACAAGATCCGCGACACGGCCACTTCACACGAACGCATCTTCTTCGTGGAAGTGATGGGCCGCGACGCCGGCTTCCTGGCCCAGAACAGTGCCATTGCTGCGGGTGCTGAAGCCGCCATTATCCCCGAAGACTCCACGGGTAGCGACCAGCTCATCGAGTTCATGGAGCGCGGCATCAGAAAGAGCAAGAAGAGTTGCATCGTCATTGTCAGCGAAAGTCCCAAATGCGGCGCCATGTACTACGCCGACCGTGTCAATAAGGAATATCCCAACTTCGATGTTCGCGTGTCCATTCTCGGCCACCTTCAGCGCGGCGGCCGCCCGACTGCCCGCGACCGCATCCTCGCTTCCCAAGTGGGTGTCGGTGCCATCGAAGCCCTTGTGAAGGGGCAACGCGGCGTGATGGTGGGTGTGCGCAACAACGAAGTGGTCTACGTCCCCTTCATCGACGCCATCGGCAAACGAAAAGCCATGGACAAGAAGCTCATCAAAGTGCTCGACGAACTGAGCATCTAACCCTTCCTGTCCGACCTCGCCCCACCTGGGCCACATATAGACATGGTTCTCGCCGCGACCGCAACTTTGCGGTCGCAGCGAGAGCCTTTTTGTACCAGCCCCGTCATCTGCCTTAACCTTATCCCCAACCTCTACCCCACTCCGCTGCCGCACAAGCCGCCGCAAAACCCTGCCCCCAATGAAAAATGGTATAGGGGAAAGGCTGTGACCTTGCGTGCAGCTACACTTTAAATCATAACTATCCACAAAACACTATTTTCAATCAACTATTACCACACATGTTACACTTCCCCAAACAGCTATTGTGGGCGGCCTTGTTCCTGCCAACAAGTATGACTGCGCAACACATTGACTGCAGCAAGTACACAGACTATTCCTATCCGCCACCACCTGACCCTTCCTTGATGTGTACACGTACAGCACAGGCACAGATATTGTGATAATCCGGCAAATCATGGAGTGAGACAGGCGCATTGACTCGCTATGGGGCGAATCAAGTCGCCTGACCCTGTGATCCTATGTTATTTCTTCTTATCTTCTTTAAGTTGCGATAAATGCCATGATAATATTTTGACTATACCAAAGCAAAAGCTGTTACATTCTCATATTCATCTATCTCAATATTATTATCTTTTGATGAGTAGATTGCGCTTTTATTCATATGAAAGATATTCAATAGGAGTGTCCTCAAATGCATTTTCTCCTATTTTTATAACATTAGGATGTAGTTTCTTTTCGGCTACTAAGTTTCCATAATAATTGTTGATGATTAGAGTTAAATTTGTACATTCACAGAAAGCCATATCTCCAATTTCGACAAGAGAAGACGGAAGTTCTATATAGTTAAGGAAATGGCAGCCCATAAATGCGCCACTACCTATAACTTTCAGACAATCTGGAAGATGAACATCATTCAAACTAAGGCAACCGATGAAGGCCTCCTTCCCTATTTCATAAACTTTAGGGAGATTCAAATACTTCAAATATTGACATCTGCTGAATGCATAATCTTCAATGTAGTCAGCATCGGACGTAAAGGATTCTATGTTTTTGTTTAAGCAGAGAACAACACTCTTTTTGCCGTCATAGTAGTATTTATATACAACTTCTCTATCAATTATATATTTAAAGTCATTATGGTACAACATCTGGAACTTATCAGAAAGAAGCGGAATTACAAACGCTTTTATTCTCTGTTTACGATCCATAGGACGTGAATCCATGATGTAATCCTTATACATTTTCTCGATGTATGCAAGTCTCGGCGTACTCAATTGCTTATAAAAAACAATAAGGTCGTCTCGCATCTCGTCAAGTGAATGTAACTCGCCATCGGAACAAAATGCCTGCATATATTGGTATTGTTCTTCTGAAACCTCGATAGTTTCAAATTCTTCCAATAGCATTGACTCAATGATATCAGTGGCAGGAACAATATTTCCGTTTTTGTTTATCAAGTCTCTGACGTAATGAACATTAATCATACATCTTACTTTCATTGTTTTTCTCCCTCCATTATTTTTTGCCAAAAAGTTATCAAATAATCCATAGAAGTCTCTATTCCGGCCTCCTTAGCCTTATTGTACCAAAAATCCGCTTTGTTTTGTTCTGTCCCAGAACCACATTGGTATCTCAATCCCAGCGGGATGTATGAAGGAGCATAACCCAATTCGGCAGCTCTATGCAACCAATAAAATTCGTCTTCTTTGTTAAGAATACTCATTCCATCAAAGTATATTCAATGCTTCTGGTTTTTGTTTGCCAATCTTACCATGCAAGAAGATCCATTCTTTGCACCTTCCAACAAAGTTGTTAGAGAAAGGTAATAATCATTATCAACTGATTCAAAATTATCTATATGTTCCATTTTGCCAATACATTTATTATTGTATTAGATATTTCGCCAATCACTCTTGTCAGTTAACCTTCCGTTCTTGAATATCATTCGTACACCATTGAAATTGTAGTGCTTGTATCTGTTGTTTCCTATAACATATTCATTATACGGTCTTTGCGTGAGGAAAATGTTGTTATCTCCCTGCATCACTCTACCTAATTCCTGGAGTAGGAGTAATGGAGTTCCAATAGGACAATCCATGAATGGGGCGTTATTCTTGAAGAGACCAACTACCTTTGCTACTAGAGCCGCACCATACTTCGCACTATACTTATTCTGTACGATATTGTATTTGTGTTTGCATAAGTCGAATGCAGTTGGTGCAATTTTGGCTGTTGCTGGAATACCCTTAATTTCGAGGTTCTTGCACTTGTAAAAAGCATTTTCACCTATCGTTTTGAGTGTTGCAGGCATGGTTAATGAAGTTAATTTATCGCAACCGCCAAACGCGACATCGCCAATCTTGTTAAGAGAAGTAGGCATATTTACAGATTCAAGACTATTGCAGTTTGTGAATGTTCTTTCTTCCAATGTTTTGATCTTATTTGAAAGTTTTACGGATTTAAGACAGACACAACCAAAGAATGCGCAACTGCCTATCTTAGAAACATTGTCACTCATAACGACCGTGCCCAAATAACGACATCCCTCAAAGGCACTTGGACCTATCTCTTTCACACTTGCAGGAATATTAATTTCACAGAGTCTTGCTGCACCATAGAATGCTCCAAGTCCTATCGTTTTAATGGTATTCGGCAACTTTACATGAGTCACCTCACTATTGCGGAAAGCCTGTTCACTGATTGCAACAACAGTATAAGTACCATCAAAAATTTCCACTTTTTCAGGGATAACGACATCACCTCTATACGAAGATGAATAGATGTTTCTGGTGCCGTTATTCTCTACAAATGTTTCATACAACACTTCACATGTCTTAGCAACCGTATCGATGATATTGTAACGGATTCCATCCACATACGTTGCCTGTGCTTTTGACGAAAGAGCCATGAATAATAGGCTCAGAATACTTAACGTTCTTTTCATAACACCTTGTTTTATTGATTTTAATTTTATGCCGCAAAGGTACCATGGGTTACTCAAAAACAAGGTAATGATATACGTATATAGAAAAATCCCGCCTGGGTTATGACGGGATTTTCATGTATCATGGATATCTGAGCTTATTTATCGGGAAGGATTTCCTCAATTTCATCCTCTATTCGCCTTAGATTATTGGAATCTGGTTTTTCTTCTGTGATTTCCAACAACCATTCTTTTGCAAGTTGTTTGGTAAGATATTTGCCAGTCTTGCACTTCATCCAGTTTTTGACGGCCTTTTCAAAAAGGTTCTTATACAGCCAACCTGTTTGATACGGGATTGTCTGATTTTGTACGAAATGATCCAATATTGAATAAACCAAAGCCTCGTTCCCTGTTGAATCGCAAAGATGAAGTGCCAAAGCGTTGGCCAACGACTCCTCACGGAAGTATCCGTACAATTGCCCCAAACACTTAAGGTTTTCTTCACCCTTGATTCCAAATTTTGTCTCATCGAAAACATCCATCAGAAGGTGCATAAGTTCGTGTAAAAGAACAAATGTCAATAGTGCTTCAAAAGAAATGTTATAGTAGTTGTTTGAAGTTTCATATATATGGTCAATCCAAAGGAAAATACTACAATGTTTACTAACATCATCAAAAGAATTAATAACACTTCCATTCATGGACTTTAATCCTTCACCTGCAAAATATCGTTCCGTATCTCGCTTGTAACATCCCAAAAGGACAGCTTCAACCTCCCCTCTTTCATTAGCCTTATCAAATTCTTCATTTTCAATCTTGTTATGGAGTTCTTTCTTATCTAAGTTAATCGACCATACTATATCAGATGGTATTTCCCTTTTATCAAAAGTCTTGCCTCCACACATTTCCGAATTTACAAAATAGATGTTCACGCTATTTAGTAACTCATATATGCATTGTGACTTATCAATA
Organism: uncultured Bacteroidales bacterium; assembly: GCA_946055515.1. GTDB lineage: Bacteria > Bacteroidota > Bacteroidia > Bacteroidales > Bacteroidaceae > Alloprevotella. The sequence goes on along the minus strand of CAMGGA010000006.1, from coordinate 824 downwards.
TTAGTGAAGGCTTTACTTTCAAGTTTACCAGAAATAGCGTCTTCAAAACATGACAGGATTTTTCCTTTGATAATATCATTAATTGTTTTATAAGCACTTATAAAGTTACATACCAATTTATTCTTTTTATCCTTATCATCAAATTTTTCCAAGACCTCCTGTTTTTCTACGGAGACATTGGACGATATTTCTGATATTATTGTTGGATACACATTGTCAAACACCTTATCAGAGATGTTTATCAAATCCTTTCCATTTTTCTTTCCGATTTTCCTTGTAAACGACATAATTTAATATTTAAAAGGTTAAACTTTCAGGTAATGAAATGAAATTTTCAGGCAAACTGAGAGAACTGACCTCTTTCTTCTTATCATGTGCAATAGTGTACCATTCCGCTATATCCTGCTTGTCGAGAGCAAGCAAGACACTGGCATTGGCTTTTGGCTTGTGCTGAAGCCAGAACTGGTCGAAACCATCCCTGCCATTCTTCAATTCCTTTGCATTAATCTTCTCTCTCAGCTCAAAGTATGTGCCATAATAGCATAAATCGCAAATGCGGTATATCTCTTCCATGCTCATGATTATATCTCTGCGACTGAGTTCTTGTCTTGTATGCACTAACATCCACAGATAAATTATCTTCGATTCTTTTGTTGGGAAGTCAATCAGTTCGCGTTCGTTAGTCGATGACTGTTGAAGAAACACGTCATATCTTCCCATATTGTTCATTCGCGTGCCAACCTTCTTTTGCATATTAGGTCGTGCATCCACAACTTCAACTCTGAATAGAGGCATTCCTCGGAATAACGTTTGGAGTTTTTCAA
>CAMGGA010000005.1 GCA_946055515.1 uncultured Bacteroidales bacterium | reverse complement strand
TGGCCGGCTTCATGAAGGTGGCCAAGGCCATGATGGCCCAAGGCGTACTCTAAGCGGCTCACAGATCGTTTCAATTCTCTGATTCAGCCCGTCCCAAGTGTAATAATCGCACTTGGGACGGGCTGTCCCTTTTCAAATACGATTAAAATATACGCCTTCTTCCCTTCCATCGCACAAGGTGTCGTGGTCTTTAAGAAAGACGGCACCCGTGTGGTCTTTCCGTACGAGGCGATGGACAGCATTGTGACGTATAACTACGGTGATACACCGCCCAATGGAGGAAATACCACCAATGACGGTGAAAACAAAGTCTATACCGTCAATGGCGTCTCGTTCACCATGGTTGCAGTGAAGGGTGGTACTTTCACGATGGGAGCAACAGCAGAACAGACTGGAGCAGAATCTAACGAATCTCCTACGCATAGCTACAGTAATACTTCTAACACGCACCCCGTAAATATTGTTATCGGAACAGCTAATTCTATATATCCTACAACTCCTACACAAACAATCAGCCCAATTTCCCCATGCAGAGGAAGTTGGGCTGAATTGTATTTTGTAGCGGCCAATGGAGTTAGGCCAATTCGTCGCTGAAGTAGGCGGCGGGGAGGCGGCGGAGGTTGTATTGCGAGGCCATCACTTCGCCGTAGGCACCGGCACTGCGGAAGGCGATGAAGTCGCCGCGGCGGGTGGGGGGGAGGAGTTCGTCCTTGCTGAATACGTCACTGCTCTCGCAGATGGGGCCTACCACGTCATAGCGCTGGAGTTCGCCCTCGTCCTTTGCTGAGAGGTTTTGCGTGAAGTGGTGCGAACCGTACATGGCGGGGCGCACAAGGTCCGTGAAGCCGGCATCGACAATGACAAACTGCTTCTCGTGGCCCTGCTTCACGTAGAGCGTGCGGGCTATGAGCGTACCGCAGGCGGCCACCACGCTGCGGCCCAATTCGAAGTGGAGCTGCTGGCCCGGGCGCAGGCGGAGGTGCGAGGCGAAGGTGGCGAAGTAGCCCTCGAAGTTGGGGATGGGGTTCTCGTCGGGGGCTTCATAGTCTATGCCCAAGCCGCCGCCCACGTTGATGTTCGGCGTTTGTATGCCGGCGGCTTCGAGTTCGTCCTGCAAATCGTTGATGCGCGCGCAGAGGGCTTCGAAGGGTTCGAGTTCTGTGATTTGGCTTCCGATGTGGAAGTGGAGTCCCACGTATTCAACGCCTTCGAGCGCTTCGGCACGGCGGATGGCGGGGAGGCAGTCCTCGAGTGCCAGGCCAAACTTGTTCTCGTTGAGGCCCGTGGTAATTTTGGCGTGCGTGTGGGCATCCACGTTGGGATTGATGCGAAATGCCACGCGGGCCTTCTTGCCCATGGCTGTGGCCAGTTCGTGAATGGCTTCGAGTTCGGGCAGGCTCTCCACGTTGAAGCTGTGGATGCCCGCCTGGAGTGCGAGGCGGATTTCGCGGTCCGTCTTCCCCACGCCCGCGAAGACGATGCGGTCGGCGGGGAAACCTTGGGCCAATGCGGCCTCCACTTCGCCGCCCGAAACGCAATCGGCCCCGAGGCCCGCCTCCTGGATGATTTGTAGCAGGCGCGGGTTGGCATTTGCCTTGATGGCATAATGTACGTGGAAGTCGGGGCGGTCGGCGGTGCAGCGCTGGATGGTGCTGAGCGTTTCGCGCAGACAGTCAAGGTCGTAGTAGTAGAAAGGAGTATCCAACTCGTGGAAATGTGTCAGAGGAAAAGTCATGCTTCGCGTAGTTTAGAAGTCCAAGGGTTTAGAGTTGAAATAGCCTAAAGTTTAGAAGTCTAAAGGTTAGATTGGATGATTTCCTTGAAGCGCTCCGCGCTTGCTGGGAGCAAAGGGCGGAGCGCTTCTGGTCTTTACTGGAAAAGTTTCTGGCTCAGTGCGCAGAGCGTTTCCTTCTTGTCAGCTTCGCGCACGAGGAGCGAGATGTTGTGGTTGCTGCCGCCGTAGGAAATCATGCGCACGGGAATATGGCTGAGCGCTTCGGTCACCAGGGTCTCAAAGCCCACGTTGCCCCAGCGGAGGTCACCCACTACGCAGATGATGCACATGTTCTCGTCCGTCTCCACGGTGCCGTACTTCTTCAGTTCCTCCGTGATGGCAGCGAGGTGTGCCGTGTTGTCGATAGTCAGCGTCACGCCCACTTCGCTCGTCGTCACCATGTCCACGGGGGTCTGGTGGCTTTCGAAGATTTCGAAGACTTTGCGGAGGAAGCCCGTGGCGAGGAGCATGCGCGAAGAGACAATCTTGATGGCCGTGATATTGTCCTTGGCGGCTACGGCCTTGATGGAGCCCTGCTGCATCTGGTTGTTGATGATGGTGCCGGGAGCGGCGGGGTCCATCGTGTTGAGCAGGCGTACGGGTACCCCCGCGAAGCGTGCGGGCTGGATGCAGGTGGGGTGGAGGATTTTCGCACCAAAGTAAGCCAGTTCGGCAGCTTCCTCAAAGTTCAGCTGGCGCACGGGCGTGGTGTTCGGCACAAAGCGCGGGTCGTTGTTGTGCATGCCGTCGATGTCCGTCCAGATCTGGATTTCCTCAGCGCCGATTACGGCACCGATGAGGCAGGCCGTGTAGTCCGAACCGCCGCGCTGGAGGTTATCGATTTCCCCTTCAAGGTTGCGGCAGATGAAGCCCTGCGTGATGTAGAGGTCATAGTTCGGGTGCGCCTGGAGCTGCCGGTTCACTTCCGTTTTGATGAAAGTCATGTCGGGCTCCCCGTTGCCGTCGATGCGCATGAAGTCGAGTGCGGGAAGGAGTTTCACCTTCACCCCCTGTTCGAGCAGGTAGTTCGTGACCATGTTCGTGCTCATCAGTTCGCCCTGCGCCAGGATTTCCTTTTCGAGCGAAGGCGTGTAGCCCCCGGCTGTGAGATGATGGAGATGCAGGAAAATACCCTTCAGCAGTTCGCGCGTAGCCTCGGCCATTTCTTCCGTTGCATAGAGTTCACTCACGTGCTGGAGGTAGAGGTTGCGGAGCTTGTTGATGACATTGTTGGCCGCTTCGGGGTTGTGTTTGGCTATATAGTCGGCTATTTCCACGAGGTCGTTGGTCGTGCCCGACATGGCAGAGAGCACAACGATTTTCTGTTGTCCGTCGCAAATCAATTTGCACACGTCTTTCATGCGCTGGGGCGAGCCCACGGAGGTGCCGCCGAATTTGAGAATCTTCATTGTTGGGATGTGTGAGATGTTTGTCGGTTGGGGAAGGTTAGGCATCGAGTTCGATGGCCGCGGTGTATTCGTTGGTAGCCTGCTGAAGCGTACCGTCCTGGCAGCGGTAGACGATGCCGGGGTAATCCGAGAGCAGGTTGAGGTTGTGCGTCACCATCACGATGGCTGTGCCCTGCTCGCGTGCGGAGCGCAGGATATCCATGATGTGTCGCGCCGTATCGTTGTCCAAGTTGCCGATGGGTTCATCCGCGAGGAGCACTTGCGGGTGGCTCAGCAGGGCGCGGGCGATGCAGACGCGCTGCTGTTCGCCGCCCGAGAGCTCGTGGGGGAAACAGTGCGCCTTTTCCGAGAGCCTCACCATTTCCAGCACCTCAGCGATGCGCTGCGGACGGAGCTTCTTCTTCCACCCCGTAGCGCGGAGCACGAAGTCGAGGTTCTGTTCCACCGTGTGGTGGCGCAAGAGCTGGAAGTCCTGGAAAACGATGCCGAGGCGGCGGCGCAGGGCGGGCAGGTGGCGGTTCTTGAGGCGCGTGAGGTCCACGTCGAAGATTTGTGCCGAACCTTCCTGAACGGGCACTTCGCCGTAGAGCGCCTTGAGCAGGGTGCTCTTGCCGCTACCCACTTTTCCGATGATATAGACAAAGTCGTTCTCGTTCACTTGGAAGTCCACGTGGTGCAGTACCGTTGTGTCGTCGTGGCTGAGGGCGACTCCTTGGAGATTGATGAGCATGGGGAGGAGGGAAAGAATTTGTGGGATAAGTTAATGGAGGTTGCGTGGCCAGTAGTCCGGGACGGAATCCTGCCGCAGCGGCCGCGCTGGGGCGGACAGGGCTTAGTCCAGTTTCAGCACAGCGAGGAAAGCCTTTTGCGGCACCTGCACGTTGCCGATTTCCTTCATGCGCTTCTTGCCGCGCTTCTGCTTCTCGAGCAGTTTGCGCTTACGGCTGATGTCGCCGCCGTAGCATTTCGCCGTCACGTCCTTGCGCACCTGCTTCACCGTTTCGCGGGCAATGATTTTCGCTCCGATGGCGGCCTGGATAGCGATGTCGAACTGTTGGCGCGGCAGCAGTTCCTTCAGTTTCTCGCACATGCGGCGGCCGAAGTAGACCGAGTTGTCCACGTGAGTCAGCGTAGAGAGCGCATCGACGGGTTCGCCGTTGAGGAGAATGTCGAGTTTCACGAGTTTCGAGGGGCGGAAGCCGATCGAGTGGTAGTCGAACGAGGCATAGCCCTTCGAGATGCTCTTCAGCTTGTCGTAGAAGTCTATCACGATTTCCGCCAGCGGCATGTCGTAGTAGAGTTCCACGCGGTCGCCCGAGACATATTCCTGCTTGATGAGTTCGCCGCGTTTGCCGAGGCAGAGCGTCATGATATTGCCGATATAGTCCGTGCGCGTGATGATGGAAGCGCGGATATACGGCTCCTCGATGTGGTCGATTTCCGTTTGGTCCGGCATACCCGCGGGGTTGTGCACCTCGAGCATGTTCAGGTGCTTGTCATAGACATTGTAGCTCACGTTCGGCACCGTCGTAATCACATTCATGTTGAACTCGCGGTCCAGGCGTTCCTGCACGATTTCCATGTGAAGCAGGCCAAGGAAGCCACAGCGGAAGCCGAAGCCCAGGGCCACGGAACTTTCGGGCTGGAAAGTGAGCGAAGCATCGTTGAGTTGCAGTTTCTCGAGACTCGCGCGGAGCTGTTCGAAGTCCTCCGTTTCGATGGGGTACACGCCCGCGAACACCATTGGCTTCACCTCTTCGAAGCCCTCGATGGCCTTTTCGCAGGGGTTGGCCACAGTGGTGATGGTATCGCCCACCTTCACCTCGGTAGCCGTCTTGATGCCGCTCACGATGTAGCCCACATCGCCGCAGCGGAGTTCGCGCCTGGGCGAGAGATCCATCTTCAGCACGCCCACCTCGTCGGCGTGGTAGCGTTTCTTCGTGTTTACGAAGAGCACCTCCTCGTCCTTGTGGATAGAGCCGTTCACGATTTTGTAGTAGGCGATGATGCCGCGGAAGGGGTTGAACACCGAGTCGAAGATGAGTGCCTGGAGCGGAGCGTTCTCGTCGCCCACGGGAGCCGGGATGCGTTCCACCACGGCGCGCAGGATGTCCTCCACGCCCTCGCCCGTGCGGCCCGAAGCGCGGATAATCTCGCTGCGGTCGCAGCCCAGCAAGTCGATGATTTCGTCCTCCACCTCCTCGGGCATAGAGTTCACCATGTCACATTTGCTGAGCACCGGGATGATTTCCAGGTTGTGCTCGATGGCCATGTAGAGGTTCGAGATGGTCTGAGCCTGCACGCCCTGCGTAGAGTCCACGAGCAGCAGGCAGCCCTCGCAGGCAGCAATGCTTCGCGACACCTCGTAGGCGAAGTCCACGTGTCCCGGTGTGTCGATGAGGTTCAGGCGGTACGTTTCGCCTTCGTGCTCGTATTCCATTTGGATAGCGTGGCTCTTGATGGTGATGCCGCGTTCGCGTTCCAGATCCATATCATCGAGCATCTGCCCCTCCGTCACCTGGATGGTGTGGGTGTATTCGAGCAGTCGGTCGGCCAGGGTACTTTTGCCGTGGTCAATGTGGGCGATGATGCAGAAGTTGCGTATATGCTTCACGGGGAAAGAATATTTTGGGTGGAGAATGAGAATCGTTGGGTGCCACGCCGAAACAGTCCGGCGGGGCAGGGTGGGGGAGTCGGGCCGGTCAGAACTTCTCGGCCTCGTCAAAACTTACCGCGTGGCTGAGGTCCTTTTCGCTCAGCACCACGTCGTTGCCCTGGATAGGCCACTGGATGCCGATGGAGGGGTCGTCAAAGCGGATGGAACACTCGCTTTCGGGCGCATAGCGGTTGTCCACCTTGTAGGTGAATACAGCCGTTTCGCTCAGCACCTGGAAGCCATGGGCGAAGCCGCGCGGGATGAACAGTTGGCGCTTGTTTTCGGCCGAAAGTTCCACCATCACGTGGCGTCCGAAGGTAGGCGAGTCCTTCCGCAGGTCGACGGCCACGTCCACCACCGTACCCTGGAGCACGCGCACCAGCTTCGCCTGGGAATCGGCACCGCGTTGGTAGTGGAGACCGCGGAGCACGCCGCGCGACGACATCGACTGGTTGTCCTGTACGAAGTGTACGGTTCGTCCCATAGCGCGGTTGAAGTCCTCTTCGCGCCAAGTTTCCATGAAATAGCCGCGCGCGTCTTCAAACACGCGGGGCTCGAGGATGTAAACCCCGGGTATGTCTGTTTCTATGTAGTTCATTATGCAGAAAAGTTGAGCAATCAAATTCAGTTGAGCGGGAGAAGGGAACGGCGGCCTCAGAAAGAGTGGCTACTCCTATTATATAATATATAAGAAGCCGTGGCCACCCCCTTTCGGGCCTAATCCAGAGAGAAAGAGCGAGTGAGCGTCACGAAACCTTGAGCACCACCTTGCCCTCCTCGACCGAGGCCACGAGCGCGGCCGGTTCGGGATGTTCCATCATGTAGTCGCAGAGCGCGTCCTCCACCTGTTCGCGGATGGCACGCTTCAGCGAGCGGGCACCGTACTGCGCGTCGAAACCCTTTTCCACCACGCGGTTCAGGACATCCTCCCCGACCGAGAGCGCCCAGCCCGTCTCGGCGATGCGGGCCAGCAAGGCATCCATTTCCAGGCGGGCAATGACCAGCGCGTCGGTCTTCGTGAGCGGGTTGAACATGATGATATCGTCGAGGCGGTTCAGGAATTCCGGCGAGAACTGCTTCTTCAGCGCCTTGTTCACCACGCTTTCCGCCATGTCGCCCGTCAGTTCGCCCTCGATGCGGTCGAAGCCCACGCCCTTGCCGTATTCGCGGAGCTGGCGAGTGCCGCTGTTCGACGTGAGGATAATGATGGTGTTGCGGAAGTCCACCGTAGTGCCGTTGCCGTCGGTGAGTCGTCCCTCGTCCATGACCTGGAGCAACGTGTTGAACACGTCGGGATGCGCCTTCTCGATTTCGTCGAGCAGCACCACCGAGTAAGGATGGCGGCGTACGCGTTCGGTGAGCTGTCCGCCCTCTTCGTAGCCCACGTAGCCCGGAGGTGCGCCGAGCAGGCGGCTCGTGCTGTACTTCTCGCCATATTCGCTCATGTCGATGCGGATGAGTGCGTCGGGCGTGCCGAACATCCATTCCGCCAGACACTTCACCAAGTGCGTTTTGCCCACACCCGTCGGGCCCACGAAGAGGAAAGTGCCGATGGGGTGGTCAGCGCCTTTCAGTCCGAGGCGGCTGCGCGTGATGGCGCGGGTGAGCCGTTCGACAGCCTTGTCCTGTGCAATGACGCGTTGGCGGAGCGCTTCCTTCATGCCCTTGAGGCGTTCGCTTTCGGTAGCGGCCACGCGTGTCACGGGCACACCGCTCATCAGCGAAACCACTTCCGCCACATCGTCGGCACTCACCTCCGAGGGATGGAGAGCCACCTCCGTGCGCCAGCGTTCCGTCAGTTCGTCCAGCTCGCGAGTGAGCCGTGCCACCTCGTCGCGCAGGTTCGCCGCCAGTTCGTAGTCCTGGTTCTGCGCCGCCTTCATTTTCGCGTCGCGGAGGCGTGCGATTTCCTGTTCCTTCTCCTCGAGGATTTTCGGGTTTTCCGCCCCGCTCAGGTGCTTTCGGGCCCCCGCTTCGTCGAGCGCGTCGATGGCCTTGTCGGGCAGGGCGCGGTCCGTCACGTAGCGGGCCGTCAGCGCCACGCAGGCTTCGAGTGCCTCTTGGGTGTAGACCACATTGTGGTGCTTCTCGTAGCGCTCCTTGATATTCTGGAGAATGGTGACCGTCTCCTCGGCCGTGGTAGGTTCGAGCATCACCTTTTGGAAGCGGCGGTCGAGCGCCCCGTCCTTTTCCACCGATTTCTTGAACTCACCCGTCGTCGTGGCGCCGATACATTGCACCTCGCCGCGTGCCAGGGCCGGTTTCAGGATGTTGGCCGCGTCCAGGCTACCCTGGGCGGCCCCCGCACCTATGATGGTGTGTATTTCGTCGATGAAGAGCACGATTTCCGGGTGCTGCTTCAGTTCTTGGATCAGGCGGCGCAGGCGTTCCTCAAACTGGCCGCGGTATTGCGTGCCCGCCACGATCGAAGCCATGTCGAGCGCCACGATGCGCTTGCCGAGCAAGAGGTGTGGCACTTTGCGCGCGGCGATACGCTGCGCCAGCCCTTCCACGATGGCACTCTTGCCCACGCCGGGCTCGCCGATGATGATCGGGTTGTTCTTCTTGCGTCGGCAGAGGATTTGCACCACGCGTTCGATTTCCTTCTCGCGTCCCACGATGGGATCCAGTCCGCCTTTCGCGGCCACGCGTGTGAGGTCCGTGCCGAAGTTGTCCACGACCGGCGTGTCGCTCGAAGGTTTCTGTTCCTGCGTCTGCGTTTGGCCCTGCATTTGGCCCGGTCCCTCGTCGCCGGGGTAGGGGCCGTCGGGCTCGTCGGGAAAACTGAAATCGTTGTGGACCTCCAGGTCCTTCTCTTCGTTTTTAGCCAGCCCCTCGTAGGTCACGCCTATAGACAGCAGCAGCGATTTCGCCACATTGGTGCGGTCGTGCAGGATAGAGAGCATCAGGAGTTCCGCCCCGCTGCGTCGTCCGCCCGAGAGTCGGTTTTCGAGCACCATCAGTTTGAATATGCGCGTACAGTCGTGGTCCAGAGCAGGTTCTGCGTCCGTTTCCTCCACCCCATAGATGCGTTCGTCCTCCTGGAGTTTCTCCAGAATCTTGCCAAACAAATTTTGGAAGTCCACCCCCATTTCCAGCAGTTTTTCGGTAGCCTCGTTGGCGTCCGTCAGCAGGCTGTAGAGCAGACAATAGAGGTTGATGGCCGGCAAGTGGTATTGTTGTGCGATTTTCTTGCTTCCGTTCACGAAGCGCGCGGTGTCGGCGGGTATTTCGTAGTTCATTGTGTGCTAATCGTTTGATGTGTTGTGGATGAGAGATAGGTTTGAGTTTTCAGAGATAGTGCAAGTAGTGTGCCAAAGGGCGGGTTTGTGGTCGGGATGGCAGCATTTATTTGCCGTGCATTGCTTTTTGGCTTGCAAAGGTAGTGAAACGTGCGCGCATACCCAAGCATTCGCGGATTGTTTTTATATTATAATGTTCGTGCGCCTGCGAGCGGACAGTTCGTGGCGGGCTGCAGGGCAGTGTCTTCGGCTGGGGGAAGAACGAGGTCTGGATGGTTTGAAAAACAGTGAAACATTTTGCGTTTTTCGTGCTTCTATATACGTGTTTTATTTTCCGAAAAAATTCGTCAATCCTTCAGCGGGTATTCGTAAGTCCTTGATATTCAGGAGAAAACTGGCTGAAGGTTTTGATTTTTAAATCCTTCAGCATCGTTCAGCCGCGATGTTTGTTCTGCAGCCTTGCTGTCTTTACTTAAAGTATTACTCTAAGTGAGCGCAAATGCCGGGTGCGCGGTTGAATCATGTTGAAGGGTTAAAGCGGACCAATCCTTCACACCGTTTTTCGCTGACTTTCAGCGCGTTACGTCCCTTCTGTGAAGGATTGAAACGTTTTTTCGCCCAATAAATGCGATAATACACGCGCGCGTATGGCACAGATATATAACCCGGTTGAAGTGACTTTTCAAAGCCAGGCTTGCGCTTTTCAAAGCCAGGCTCCCGTTTTTCAAAAGCAGGCTTTCGCCTTCCGAACCCAGGACTTGTTTCGGCCCGACAAAGAGGTGCATCGGGGGCAACATTGAAAAAAAGTTTTTGGAAATCGCTTTGTCCGCCAAATTCGTTGTACTATTTTTGCATTTTGTTGTGCAAACCCGGGAAAGGGAGCGATGCAAGAACGCAGTCTCCCCCCTGTCCGATGGGCAGTCTTTCCCAGCGTGTGCAATAAATCAAAAAGAAATCCGTTTTACAGAAAAAGTTCTTCCTTTTCCCTGCAAACATCCCTTATTCCCAAACAAAAATGCGCAGACTACTCTTCTTGTTCTTCACGTTGGTGTGCTTCTCCATTCAGGTGGTGGCACAATCGAGCATGACCGACAACCAGGTGATGCAGTTCATGATGAAAGAAAGCGAACGCGGTACGCCACGCAACGAAATCGTCACGAAACTCATTGAGCGCGGTGTGTCGATTGAGCAAATTCGCCGCATCCGCACCAAGTATGAGAAACAGCAGAACGGCGACGTCGTGGGCGCAAAAGACATTAGCGGTTCCACGGGAAAGGAGCGCCTGCGCACGAATAATGGCGACGAACGCGAACCACAGGGAATGTATCAGCGCGAAGGTGTGAAGCAGCCCGTCGACTTGAGCACGATGAGCAAGAAGCAGCGCGCAGCCTACGAGCGCGAACGCAAGGCCAACTACCTCGACGAGATGGAAGGGCTGCTCCCCGACTCGCTCGACAACATCAATGTGTTTCCCGAGGATGAGTGGATGGAAGAAGAGCCTACGGGCAAGCAGGTGTTCGGCCGCAACATCTTCAACAACCGCAAGCTCACCTTCGAACCCAACATGAACATCGCCACCCCCAGCGACTACCGCCTCGGTCCCGGCGATGCCGTTTTTATCGACGTGTGGGGAGCCTCGCAGGAACGCTTTGAAAGTACTGTCACCCCCGACGGTACCGTGGTCATCGACAACTACGGCCCTGTCAATGTGGACGGACTCACCGTGTCGCAGGCCAACCAGCGCCTGCGGGCCACCCTCGGACAGCGCTACGGCGGGTCGAACGTGCGGCTCACCGTGGGACAGACCCGCACCATCACCGTAGACGTGATGGGTGAAGTGGTCGTGCCCGGCACCTATACGCTGTCTGCCTTTGCCACTGTTTTCAACGCGCTTTACATGGCAGGCGGAACCAACGAAATCGGTACGCTCCGCAACATCCGTATCTATCGCCACGGCAAACTCATTTCCACCTGCGACATCTACGACTATATCCTCAATGGTAACATGAAGGGCAATGTGCGCCTCGCCTCGGGCGACGTGATCATTGTCGAACCCTACGAGTGTCTGGTTCAAGTAACAGGTAAGGTGAAGCGCCCAATGTTCTACGAAATGAAGCAGAACGAGAGCGTCGGCACACTCATCAAATACGCCGGCGGCTTCACGGGCGACGCCTTTCAGGCCCGCGTCAATCTCATCCGCAAGTCGGGCGGTCTGCTCTCCGTTCACTCCGTGGACGACTTTGACCGCAACGCCTTCCAGCTGATGGACGGCGACTCCGTTTCGGTGGACAGCGTGTTGCAGCGCTACCGCAATATGGTAGAAGTGAAAGGCGCCGTGATGCGCCCGGGTAAGTACCAGATGGACGGAACCATCACCACCGTGCGCCAACTCCTCGAGGCGGCAGGCGGCTTGAGCGAGGACGCGCTCTCGGCGCGCGGCATCATGCACCGCCGCCGCGAAGACCGCACGCTCGAAGTACTCTCTATTGACCTCCTCGGCGTGATGAACCACACCGTGGCCGACGAGGCGCTGCGCAACGAAGACGTGCTCTTCGTTCCCTCCAAAGACTTGATGGAGGAAGAGAAAATCCTGACCATTTCGGGCGAGGTGAATTATCCCGGTACCTACGAATTTGCCGCCAACACGACGATAGAAGACTTTATTCTCCAGGCCGGAGGACTCAAGGACGCCGCTTCTATCGTGAAAGTGGACGTGTCGCGCCGTGTGCGCAACAAAAAATCGATGCAGTCCAGCAGCCAGGTGGCGCAGTCCTACAGTTTCAAGCTCAAGGAAGGCTTTGTCATTGACGGCACACAGGGCTTTGTGCTCGAACCCTTCGACGAAGTGTTCGTGCGCCGTTCTCCGGGCTACGTCGAGCAGCAGCACGTGACCGTTTCGGGCGAAGTGGCCTTCGAAGGCATGTATGTGTTGGCCAACAAGGGTATGCGCCTTTCCGACCTCATCAAGGAAGCGGGTGGCCTCACCCCCGAAGCCTACTCTCTCGGCGCACACCTGGAACGTACACTCACCCCCGAAGAGAAAATCAAGCAGCAGTCCATGATCAAACTTGCCGTGAGTGGCGACTCCATCGACATGAGTCAGCTCGACCTCGGCGACAAGCAGATGATTGGTATCAACCTCAAGGAAGCCCTGGCCAATCCAGGCAATGACCACTACGACATTGTGCTGCGCGACGGGGACAAACTCGTGGTGCCGCAGTACAGCAACATCGTCTCCATCAACGGCCAGGTGAGATACCCGAATGCCGTGGCCTACCGCCAGGGCGCGAAGCTCTCTTACTACATCGACCAGGCCGGTGGTTTCGGCCAGCGCGCCCAGAAGCGCCGCGTGTTTGCCGTGAACATGAACGGCACGGTGACCCGCGTGCGTTCGGCCAAGGACATCACCCCAGGCTGTACCATCCTCGTGCCCTCCAAGGCCCGCCGCAGCCGCATGTCGCTCGGCGAAATCGTCTCCATCGGTACGATGACCGCCACGCTCGGTACGGTGATTGCCACCTTGCTGAAGTAGGGTAGGGGAATACGTCGAACAGGGTCGCTCCGTACAAATGCAGAAGCAGGCATCCCGACAAAGGCTGCCTGCTTCTGTGCGTCTTTTCCAAGATAAATGAGTAGGGGGCGCTTGAAAACCCGCGTGAAGTTTGCATAAAAAAAAAAGTTGCGCTAATTTTGCGGCCGTAATGTGCTTATTCGCTTTGGCAACCCCCACCCAATCTAAATACATGACAGGAAAGAATCTTATTAGAACCATCGGCACGGTAGCTTTGGCCGCTCTGTTCTGTGTTCCGCAAACCTCCATGGCCCGCAAGCGCGACAAGCGTCACGGACAGGGCGAAGTAGCCTACATGGCCACCGAACCCGACGCCCTGGCCACCCCCGCCACTTCGGAACGCAAGATGGAACATGCCGCTGCCGTGTTTATCCATACCTCCAACGCACGCATCAACTCGAAATACAAGGAAGGTATCGACGTGTCACACTACCAGGGCCGCATCGACTGGGACGAAGTGGTCGGCAGCAGTGCGATTTCGTATGTTTACCTCAAAGCTACGGAAGGGGCCTCGCTCGTCGACAATACCTACGCCCGAAACCTTGCAGAGGCACGCCGCGTGGGCCTCAGCGTGGGCAGCTACCACTTCTACCGCCCCAACGTGGACTGGCGACAGCAGTTCAACAACCTCACTTCCGTAGTGAAGATGGAAGAGCAGGACCTCGTGCCCATCATCGACATCGAGCACCGCGGTTCGGTAAGTTCTGCCGCTTTCATCGCCGACCTGCGGGCCTTCATCGAGAAAGTGACCGAACACTACGGCAAGAAACCCCTTCTCTATACTTACCACAACTTCTACAACCGCTACCTCGTGGGCGAGTTCACCGACTACCACTTCATGATTGCCCGCTACCGCAGCGACAGCCCCACACTGAACGACGGCAAGGACTACATCATGTGGCAATACACCTCCACGGGAAGCATACCGGGCATCCGCGGCAACGTGGACCGCTCGAAAATCATGGGCAGCTACTCGCTCAACCAAGTGATGATGTAAGAGAGGGGCGTGGGTGGCCTCTCCAACCAAAGGCTCATTTCCTGCTTGCTGCAACCCTCTCGCGAACGGGCAGTCAGGAAATGAGTTTTTCGCATGTAAATAATCAAAAAACATAGCTATGCTGACTATCAAGCAAATCACCGACGACAAGGAAGCCGTAATCCGCGGCCTCGAAAAGAAGCATTTCAAGGGAGCACGCGAAGCCGTAGAGCAGGTGCTCGCCATCGACAATAAGCGCAAGACGGCGCAGGCCGAACTCGACGCCATGAAGGCCGAGGTGAACACGCTCTCGAAGAGCATCGGCGCGCTCATGAAGGCGGGCCAGAAGGAAGAGGCCGAAGGGGCCAAGCAGCGCGTGGCCGAAATCAAACAGGAGAGCAAGTCGCTCGAAGAGCAGATGCGCCAGGCCGAAGAGGAGAAGCGCGAACTGCTCTGCACCATTCCCAACGTGCCCTACGACCTTGTGCCTGAAGGCACCGGCGCAGAAGACAACCTCGTGGTGAAGACGGGTGGCCACGACACTGTGTTGCCCGAAAACGCGCTGCCGCACTGGGAACTCGCCAAAAAGTACAACCTCATCGACTTCGACCTTGGCGTGAAGATTACGGGAGCGGGCTTCCCCGTCTACATCGGCATGGGTGCCCGCCTCCAGCGCGCGCTCATCAACTTCTTCCTCGACGAAGCCCGCGCGGCCGGCTACACCGAAATCATGCCCCCCACCGTGGTGAACCAGGCTTCGGGCTACGGCACGGGCCAGCTGCCCGACAAGGAAGGACAGATGTACCACTGCAACCTCGACGACCTTTACCTCATCCCCACGGCTGAAGTGCCCGTGACGAATATCTATCGCGACGTCATCCTCAGCGAAGACCAGCTCCCCATCAAGAATTGCGCCTACACCCAGTGCTTCCGCCGCGAAGCCGGCAGTTACGGCAAGGACGTGCGCGGACTGAACCGCCTCCATGAATTCTCCAAAATTGAAATCGTGCGCATCGACAAGCCCGAACACTCCGAACAGAGTCACCAGGAAATGCTCGCACACGTTGAAGGCTTGCTCCAGAAGCTCGAACTTCCCTATCGCATCCTCCGCCTTTGCGGTGGCGACATGAGCTTTACGGCTGCCATCTGCTACGACTTCGAGGTGTACAGCGAAGCCCAGAAGCGCTGGCTCGAAGTAAGTTCGGTGTCTAACTTCGACACTTACCAGGCCAACCGCCTCCAGTGCCGCTATCGCGGTGCCGACAAGAAAATCCGCCTCTGCCACACGCTCAACGGTTCGGCCCTGGCCCTGCCCCGCATCGTGGCCGCCCTGCTCGAGGACTTCCAGACGCCCGAAGGCATCCGCATTCCCAAGGCGCTCCAGCCCTATATGGGTTGTGACATGATCCGCTAAGCGTTGCGCCTGAAGACCATGAGAATACTCTGTCTCGACTACGGCAAGAAGCGCACGGGCGTGGCTGTGACCGACCCTGCGGGCCTCATTGCCCAACCGCTGCAAACGGTGGAAACCTCCCAGTTGCTCCGTTTCCTTATGGATTATGTGAACCGGGAGGGCGTGGAACGCATTGTCATGGGACTGCCCACGCAGCCCAACGGACAACCCTCGGACAACCAGCCCCGCGTACGGGCTTTTGCAGAAAAGCTCTGCAAGGCCCTGCCGCAAATCCCCGTGGACTTCTACGACGAGCGCTTCACCTCCGTGCTGGCTCACCAGGCTATCCTGGCGGCAGGCGTGAAGAAGCAGCGCCGGCGAGAGGACAAGGGCCTGGTCGACGAAATCAGTGCCTGCATCATCTTGCAGGGGTACATGGACGCACAACTATCACACTAAACTTCTAACTTCCGACAATAACCATTTCACATGATTCTCCCCATCTATACCTACGGCATGCCCGTATTGCGCAAGGAGTGTGAAGACATCACCCCCGACTATCCCGAACTCCAGCAGCTGATCAAGGACATGTTCGAAACCATGTACCACAGCGATGGCGTGGGGCTGGCTGCCCCGCAAATCGGCCGCAACATTCGCCTCGTGGTGATTACGCTCGATGTGCTCAAGGACGACTATCCCGAGTATGCCGGTTTCAACAAGGCGTACATCAATCCCCACATCCTCGAGTACGACGACACGGAAACGGAAAGCATGGAAGAAGGCTGCCTCAGCCTGCCCGGCATCCACGAACCCGTTCGCCGGCCCACTCGCATCAAGGTAGCCTATGACGACGAACAGTTCCAGCACCACGAGGAATGGGTCGAAGGTTATCTGGCCCGCGTGATGCAACACGAGTTTGACCACCTCGATGCACACCTCTTTGTGGACCGCATTTCCCCACTCCGCAAGCAAATGGTGCGCAGCAAACTCACCCAGCTCATCAAGGGCAAGTTCCGCTGCGCCTACAAAGTGAAGAGTCCGAAATAATCCGCTCATCGCCATGCGAAGACAGTTGGACCCCAAATCCGGCAAACCCCTTTCCATCCATTGTCCCACCCGAAGCCACCAACGCTCTGTGGGACAATGGATTTTGTGGCTTGTTGTCTTCTTCCTCCTTCCCCTTTCAAGTTCTGCCCAGGTTGATGCCGAGGCGGTCACCCTCATGGGGCGCAATGCACTCAGCGTGGACGACTATCTCACCGCCATCCGCTATTTCAACCAGGCCATCGAGGCCAAGCCCTACCTGGCCCGCCCCTATTACTATCGCGCCTATGCCAAGTTCACCCTCGAAGACTATGCGGGAGCCGAGGCCGACTGTTCCAAGAGCATCGACCTGAATCCCTTCCTCGTCGATGTGTATGAACTGCGCGGCCTCTGCCGCATCCACAACGAGGACTACCAAGGCGCTGTCGCCGACTACACCCGCGCCCTGCGCGAGATGCCCGAAGAGCAGGGCACACGTTACAACCGCGCCCTCTGCCAACTCCAGCTCAAACACTACGACGAGGCCGAGGCCGACCTCGACTACCTGCTCCGCCGCACCCCCAACTTCTATCGCTCCTATATGGTCAAGGCACAGATAGCCCTCGAGCGCGGCGATACCCTGCGTGGCATAGCCTTGATGGACACTGTCCTCACGTACAATGCAGCAGAAGGAAGCGCTTGGAGCTTCAAGGGCCGCTACGCCCTGCAGAAGAACGAACTCGTGCAGGCCGACTCCTTCCTCACCCGCGCCCTGCAGGCAATGCCCACCGACCACGACCTCTATGTGGCCCGCGCCCAGGCACGCCACGGACTCGGACTCTTCGACCTCGCACTCGAGGATTACGACCGGGCTATCGAGCTCATTCCCCGACATTTCGTGGCACACTACAACCGCGGCCTGTTGCGCTCCTTCACGGGCGACTACAACCAGGCGCTCGAGGACTTCGATTTTGTGCTCGGCGTGGAACCGGACAATACCCTCGCCCGCTACAACCGCGCCCAGCTGCGCGCCCAGACGGGCGACTACCGCGGGGCCGCGGCTGACTATACCGTGCTCATCAAGGCATATCCCAATTTCTACTACGGCTACCTGTCCCGTGCAGAGTGCCGACGGAAAATCGGCGATGTCTCCGGGGCGGTGAGTGACGAGACCGTCGTGGCACGCCACGAGCTCGACGTCGCCTTTGGCCGCAAGAAGAAGACTTCCACGCGCAAGGTGCGGCAGCGTTCCGACCATGCCTTTGAAAACTATGCCCAACTCATCGAGGAAGACCCCGACACCGTGAGGAACGTGTTCGGCACGCTCTACGGAAAGGTGCAGAACCAGACCGTCAGCGACGAATTTCTTCCCATGTATGCCCTGGCCTTCCGTCCCGTCTTTGCCCATGGCTATCACTCCGTGGGCTATCTCGCCGAAATGTCCCGCCTGCAGGAGGCCGATGCCCCCTTGCGCAAATTCAGTCTGACCGCTGCGGCCGATGCCTCTGCCGCCACCGACGCCGAGGCCGACCTGCTGCGTCTGCGGCCGCTTCTCGAAGCCATTCCCGACAGCCACGCGGCCCTCTACCTCTCCAGTATCTATGCAGCACAGTACGACTACACCGCAGCCCTCCACGAAGTGAACCGCGCGGTGCAGGCCGACTCCGCCTCCCTCGCCCCGCGCCTCCAACGCGCCTCCATCCTCATGCGCAGTGCGCGGGCTGCGACCCTCGAGGCCCCCGAAGCAAGGGCCAATCTCGCCTTGGCTGCCGCAGACCTCAGCTTGGCCGCCCACCTGGAACCACAAAACGCCTACGTCGTGTACAACCAAGGTTGTCTATGGGCCGAACAGAAACTGTGGCAGCAAGCACTCGAAGCCTTCGACCGTGCCCTCCAGCTCGACCCCGGTCTTCCCGAAGCCTACTACAACCGTGCCCTCGTACATGCCCGTCTGGGACATTGGGCGGAAAGCAAGGCCGACTTCAGCCGTGCCGGACAGTTGGGCCTCTACAAGGCATACGCCCAGATCAAGGCACTGAAAACGAAAAACTGATACCTATATTCACCCATCCAAAGCTATTTGACCATGAAAACAAAGATGCTTTTATCGCTTGCCTGCCTTGCCATGCTCAGTGGCAACGCGCAGAAGCAGCAGAAGACGCCTTATTGGCTCGACCCCGCCCAAAACCGCGTGGGAACTGTGGCCGTGCGTTCCGACTTCTTCCCATACGAGTCGTCCGCCCTTGCAGCGGCTGCCGATAAGTCTGCTTCCGCACGCTATCTCTCGCTGGAGGGGAAATGGAAGTTCCACTTTGCCCTTAACCATGGCGATGCCCCTGAGGGTTTCTTCCAGCCAGGGTTCAACGATGCTGATTGGGAGCTGTTCCCCGTGCCCGGCCTGTTTGAGCTGAACGGCCACGGCGACCCTATCTACAAAAACATCGGCTACGCTTGGGCCACACAGTTTGCCCCCAATCCGCCGATGGTCGAAGAGAAGAACAACTACACCGGCTCCTACCGCCGCACGGTGAAAGTGCCCGCCGACTGGAAAGGCCAGCGCATTTACCTCCATGTAGGTTCAGCCACGTCCAACCTCAGCGTGTGGGTGAACGGCCGCTTCGTGGGCTACAGCGAAGACTCCAAGGTCGCCGCAGAGTTTGACCTTACCCCCTATCTCACGCCGGGCAAGGAAAACCTCATTGCCATGCAAGTCATGCGCTGGTGCGACGGCTCCTATTTCGAGGACCAGGACTTCTGGCGTTTCACGGGCATTGCCCGCGAGGTCTACCTCTATGCCCGCGAAAAGAGCCATATCGCCGACCTCTTCATTACCCCCGACCTCACTGACAACTACCGCAACGGATTGCTCTCCATCCGCCTTACGCCCGAAGCCGCGCAGGGGAAGAAAGCCCAGCTCACCCTCCTGGATGCCAAGGGACAGACCGTAAAGTCCGAAACCCTGACGCTCGGCAAGTCCGTGGCCGAAACGAAGTGGACCGTGGACAATCCCGCCAAGTGGACCGCCGAAACGCCTAACCTCTACAAGCTCCGTGTGGACCTTCTCGACGGTTCGAAAGTGCTGGAGAGTTTTGTGCAAAACGTAGGCTTCCGCAAGGTGGAAATCAAGGGCGGCCAGTTCTTGGTGAACGGACAGCCCGTGCTCATCAAGGGAGCCAACCGCCACGAACTCGACCCCGACGGCGGCTACTGCGTGAGCGTGGAACGCATGGTACAGGATATCCAGGTCATGAAGCAGCTCAACATCAACGCCGTGCGTACCTGCCACTATCCCGACGATCCCCGTTGGTACGACCTTTGCGACCAATACGGTCTCTACGTCGTGGCTGAAGCCAACATCGAGAGCCACGGCATGGGCTATGGAGAAAAATCATTGTCCAAGTTCCCCCGTTACGAACAGGTCCATCTCGAACGCAACCGCCACAATACCCATTTGCTCAAAAACCATCCCTGCATCGTCACCTGGAGTCTGGGCAACGAGGCGGGCTATGGCGTGAATTTCGAGAAGGCATACGATGAGGTAAAAGCCTACGACCCCTCCCGCCCCGTGCAGTACGAGCGGGCCGGTCTGGAGCGCGGCACGGACATCTACTGCCCGATGTACTACCCCTATAACGCCTGTGAGAACTATGTGAAGAACAACAACCAAAAGCGTCCGCTCATCCAGTGCGAGTATGCCCACGCCATGGGTAATTCCATGGGCGGCTTTGCCGAATATTGGGAACTGATCCGCAAATACCCCCAATACCAGGGCGGCTTCATCTGGGACTTCGTAGACCAGGCCATCCGTAGCCACAACAAGGCCGGCAAGGAAATCTATGCCTACGGCGGCGACTTCGGACGCTATCCCGCCTCCGACCACAATTTCAACTGCAACGGCCTTGTCAATCCCGACCGCAAGCCCAATCCGCACGCCGACGAAGTGGCCTATTTCCACCAGAACATCTGGACCACGCTGAAGGATGCCGACCGGGGAGAGGTGGAGATTTACAACGAACATTTCTTCAAGGATCTCTCCAACGTACAGCTCCATTGGGAACTGCTCGCGAACGGCGAACCCGTGGCCAAGGGAAGCGCTCCCGCACTTGCCGTGCAGCCCCAGGGCCGGCAGACTCTCACCTTGCAAAACTACGGGCGCAGGGGACAGGGCGAACAAGTGCTCCATCTTTACTACACGTTGAAGCAGGCCGAACCCCTCCTCGCTGCTGGCACTTGCGTGGCCCGTCAGGAATTTGTTCTGACAGACTACACCTATCCTAACCCTGCGCAGCTCATGACCCCGCTTCCGCCTACGCCCAAGGTCGTTTTGCCCAAGGAGGTAAAGGACGCAAAGACCCAGCAAGGACCAGAAGTGAAGAAGGAAGAACAGCTCGCTTGTCTGTCCCTTTCTGCCGCAGGCACCGTGGTCACCTTCAACAAGCAGACAGGTTGGGTAGACTACCTCGACTTCGAGGACCAGCCCCTCTTCGAACCGGGCTATTCTTTGCGCCCCGACTTTTGGCGTGCACCGACCGACAATGACTACGGCGCAGGCCTTCAGAACAGACTCCGCGCATGGAAAGACCCCGAAATGCGCTTGAAGCATTTTGAGGAAAAATCCTTGGGCGCATCGCGCCAAGTGGAAGCCGTCTATGAACTTCCCAAACTTCAGGCCCAGCTGACCCTCACCTACACCCTCACACCTGCGGGCAAACTCATTGTTACCCAGTCCTTGAAAGTAGACAAAGAGGCAAAGGATGCCCCCGTGTTGCCCCGCTTCGGCATGACCTTCGTGATGCCCCAGACTTACAATCGTATTGCCTACTATGGCCGCGGTCCGGTGGAAAACTACACCGACCGTCACGCCTCAGCCTTCTTGGCACAGTACGAGAGCACGGTGGACCAGCAGTATTGGCCCTACATTCGTCCGCAGGAGAGCGGCAACCACACCGACATCCGCTGGTGGGGACAGTATGACGAAACGGGAGCAGGCTTGAAGGTCAGCGGCCCCGCACCCTTGGAGATGTCAGCACTTCCCTATCTCACGGACGACCTGGACAGCGGCTCACAGAAGGAGGCAAAGCAAATGCACAGTGGCGACCTCACGCCCCGTCCCTACACCGTAGTCCACGTGTCCCAGAGCCAAATGGGACTCGGATGTATCGACTCCTGGGGCTCCTGGCCGATGCAGAAATACCTCATCCCTTACGCTGACCACTCCTTTACGTTCATTCTTGAACCCGACAGCTTCTAAGCGAACTCTTTCGCTTTGACAAATACTTGGAGGGTGTGCCGATCTTGGCGCACCCTCCAAATGCGTTTTCTCCCTCCAATTCGTATTGTACCAAAAGGGGCTGCGCCGTAATGGTAGCTTACGACACAGCCCGAATGTGCTGAGATGTGAAATGGTTTTGTCCTCCCCAAAAAGGAAATGGGAATAGGGTAGTGGAGTCACTTTCCCCATGGGGGATAACCAAAAAGGAGGCTTTCGCCCCCCTCTTTCGTTATTTCTTTTTTCGGTGGAATTTCTTGCCTAAACGGCTCATGGCACCGCCCCAGCGGTGGAACAGTTTGTAGCCCAACATCACGCCGTCGTAGATGGCCACTGCGCGCTCGGCTTGGTTGACAAATTGCTGTACTTTGCTCTCTGAGGCGGGCGCGGGGACGAAGAGGGTTTGCCAATGCGTAGCAATGGCGGAACGGTTGGCATCTAACTGCTCGTGCAGTTCTGCGATGCGCTTTGCAAACAATTCGGGGGTATAGCGGGTGGACGAGGTGTTCATGTGGACGGGGGCTAAAGGGATGATGGGGTAGAAGTGTTGCTGTTCCTGTTTGGATGGTGGTCACTGAGGAACAATTCGCCCAGGAAGTGAGTGAGGGGGGCTTCAATCCAGGTTTTCCGGCGCAGGTAGACCACAAGAGCCAACAGCAAATAGCCGGCAACGACGATGGCATAGCCCAAGGCTTGACTCTCCAACCATTCGCCGAGTGCAGCAGCCAACATCATGGAGACGAACCACAGCGCCAGGCTGATGAGCATGATGAGGATGATGCCAAGCAGGAGCACCGTGAGCAACTTGGAGAGTTTGCTGACGGCGTTGACTTTGAACAGCTCGGCGCGGAGCTCGGCATGGCGGTGGAGTTCGGACAGCAGTTGCCCGATGGTTTCGATATTCTTGTCGGAGGAAAACACGGCGAAAGGGATTTGAGGGGTAATGAAACTGTGGGGCGAAACGCTTGCGGCGAGCTGAAGGGTGTACGGTTTGCCCGCACGATGGGGAAGCCAAGCAAAGCCCACCCCTGCGCAAGTATTGCCGTTTGCACACGGGTGGGCTTTTCCGTAAACTATTCAGCGGGCTGGAGCTCGTCGGCGATGTCGTCGACAAGGCTTTCCATTTCTTTGCGATTCAGCTTGATGCCACGCTTGCGGATGGCGTCGGCAATGCGTTCGCGGGTATCGGTGCCCTTTTCGGGTGCAAAGAGAATGCCGCATGCTGCACCTACTGCAGCGCCGCCCAAGAATGCGGCGAGAATGCTAAGTCCTTTCATTGTGTAGAAGTATTTTAGGGTGAATACTATTATGTGAGGCTTCAAAAGTACGGCTTTAAATTGATTTGAAGCAAATTACGCCCGTTATTTTTCCTTTAAAAGGACAAAAATGGGTATTTAAAGTTTTTTAGTAAGTGTTTGTGCGGCCGCCGCGGGCGTCTGTTGTACTTTTGTATCGCCTATTGGCTATCGGCTGAGGGCGGGCTTCGGGCCTGCCCGGCTAAAGCTGAAACATACACCTACTAATAATATATAAGGAAACAATGAGAAAGAATTTGGTTTGGGCGCTGGTTCTTTGCGCCGCAGTGGGGTTGAGCAGTTGTAAGTCGCGCGAGAGTGCCTACCGCCAGGCTTACGAACAGGCTATGGCCCAAGACAAGACGCAGCAGAATGAACAGCAGGTGGTGACTAACCCCGTGGAGGAACGCCCCGTGACGGTGACGCCGACTCCCCCGCCCACGACAACGGTGGTGACCGAGGATCACAGCGATGTGCGCGAAATCAAGGGTGGTATGACGGTAATCAGCGGCAATCCGCTCAAAACATACAGTGTCGTTGTGGGCAGCTTCGTGACCCAGGCGAACGCTGAGGGTCAGAAGGCTCGTCTCGACAACGCGGGGTATGATGCCCGCGTGGTGAAAACGAACGAGACGATCAACGGCCAGACTGGCTGGTTCCGCGTGATTGCCTCCTCGTACGACGACAAGGCTTCGGCTGCGCAGTCGCGCGACGCCCTGAAGGCGAACTATCCCGGTGCCTGGTTGCTTTATACGAAATAATTGACGGTGGCGCGCGCCCCTTCTTCGTGCAAGAGGGGGCGCGATGCGCATTCTTAAATATTCCCCTTTGGAACAAAAACTTTCTCTCTTGGGTCGCTCGCCCGACGAAATGGCGCAGCTGTGCCTCCAGTTGGGCTTGCCCGCTTTCGTGGGCAAACAGGTGGCAGGATGGATTTACGGCAAACGCGTTGCTTCGTTTGCGGAAATGAAGAATGTGGGCCAGAAGGCGAGGGCACTGCTCGAGGCGCATTGCGAAATTGGCGCACGCCGCCCTGCCGCCGAACAGCGTTCGAAAGACGGTACGGTGAAGTATCTCTACACCACGGCCGACGGTCATTTCATCGAGACAGTCTATATCCCCGACGGTGCGCGTGCCACGCTGTGCGTGAGTTCGCAGGTGGGCTGCAAGATGGGCTGCGCGTTTTGCATGACAGGGCGCCAGGGCTATGCGGCTTCGCTGTCGGTGGCTGACATCCTAAATCAGATTTACTCGCTCCCTGAAGTGGACACCCTGACGAACGTGGTTTTCATGGGGCAGGGCGAACCTTTGGACAATCTCGACGCGGTCTTGCGCGCCACTGAGGTGCTAACCGCCGCGTGGGGCTGGGGCTGGAGTCCGAAGCGCATCACTGTTTCGACGGTGGGCCTCGAGAAGGGGCTGAAGCGCTTCCTCGACGAGTCGGCCTGCCACTTGGCCATCAGTCTGCACCATCCTATCCCGGCCGAACGTGCCGCGCTGATGCCCGCCGAGCGCGGCATGGGCATCGAGCGCATGGTGGAACTCTTGCGCCAATATGATTTCTGTCGCAAACGTTCTGATGGGCCGCGGCCCGCAGAGGGGGCACGACAACGCAGGCTCTCGTTTGAGTACATTGTGTTCAAGGGCGTGAACGACGGGCTGCACCATGCCGAGGCGCTGGTGAAACTCCTTCGCCCGCTGGACTGCCGCGTCAATCTCATCCGCTTCCACGACATCCCCGATTCTCCGCTCCAGGGTGTGGACGCGGAGCGCATGGTCTGGCTGAGGGACTATCTCACGGCCCACGGGGTGTTCACCACCATCCGTGCTTCGCGCGGGCAGGACATCTTTGCGGCTTGTGGTCTGCTGAGTACGGCAGCGCAAGAGCAGGCCCGCGGGCAAAGGAATTAACAATGAGGCTATAAGTGTAAGGGTTAGGAGGTGTTGCGCTTCGCGCAGGTTATGAGGTTACAAAGTTGCTTTTAGAAAACTTTCTTCACACCGCCGCTCGAAGAGTTGCATAATTACCTCACAACCTAATCCTTTATAACCTTGGAATATCCCCATATTCTGGGAAACTTTTCTTTTACGATGAATTCTATAACCAAAGAACAAAATATGCCGGACACGGCGGCTGCGGGCAAGGTGCGCGTGGCCATCACGCAGGGTGACACCAACGGTGTGGGCTGGGAGGTGATTCTCAAGGCTTTCGCTGAACCTGTCATGTTGGAACTCTGCACGCCTGTCATTTACGGCCACGCCAAAGTGGCGGATTTCCAAGCCAAACACTTGGGGCTGAACGTGCCGCTCCGTGTGGTCGCATCGGCCGAGGAGGCTGCTGATGGGCAGGTGAACTTGGTGAACTGCAGCGACGACGAGGTGAAAGTGGAATTTGGAAAACTGAGCAGCGAGGCTGGACATGCAGCTTTTCTTGCGCTCGAGCAGGCAACGGCCGACGTGAAGGCAGGGCTGGTGGATGTGCTGGTGACGGCTCCCATCCACAAGGCGAATATCCAGAGCGCCAATTTCCGTTTCCCGGGTCATACGGAGTATCTGCAGGACCGCTTGGGCACGGAGGAGACTTCTCCGTTGATGATTTTGCTGAACGACATGATGCGGGTGGCGTTGGTTACTACGCACCTGCCGATTTCGGAAGTTGCTTTCGCCATCACCGAGGAACGCATTGCCGAGAAGGCGCGTTTGCTCTACGAATCGCTGCGCAGGGATTTCAACGTGTCTGCCCCGCGCATCGCTATCCTGGCCCTCAATCCGCATGCGGGTGACCACGGCGTGATTGGCCAGGAGGAGGAAGAGGTGATTGCACCCGCCATCAAGTCGCTGGTGGAGGCTGGACTCCCCTGCTACGGCCCCTTTGCCGCAGATGGCTTCTTCGCTTCGGGCATGTACCGCAAGTTCGACGGAGTGCTGGCCATGTACCACGACCAGGGGCTTGCTCCCTTCAAGGCACTCTCGGGCGGCGATGGCGTGAACTTTACCGCAGGACTCCCCTTCGTGCGCACTTCTCCCGACCATGGCACGGCCTACGACATTGCTGGTATGGGCACAGCCGACGAGCGTTCCATGCGTCAGGCTATTTTCACGGCAATCGATGCTTGGCGCAACAGACTGCACTTCGAGATGGCTTACCAAAATCCGTTGCCCAAGATTTATCAGGAACGGAGGGAACGATAGTTCCCAGGTTATGTGGTTATTTTTCCCAAAGTTATAAGGGTTAAGGTTATGAGGTTATAAAGTAACTGGCTAAAGGCTGCCACTCAAGCAGTAACTTTATTACCTCATAACTTCAAACCCCATAACTTCCGAGCGAAGCGACCCAAACCTCATAACCTTATGTCCCATAACCCTCAAAAATCATGAAATATGCTATCATAGCTGCAGGCGAGGGATCGCGGTTGCAGCAGGAAGGCGTGGCCCTTCCGAAACCTTTGGTGAAACTGCGCGGCGAGGCGATGATTGACCGCCTGCTGCGCATCTTCCGCAACAATGGGGCGGAGGAAATCGTGGTGATTGTCAATAGCCTCAATCCCCTCACCGAACAACATCTGCGCGAACTCCAGGCGCAGGGACTTGCCGATGATGTGCGCCTCGTGGTGAAGACCACGCCCAGTTCCATGCACAGTTTTGCGGAACTGGCCCCTTATCTCGGCGATGGTCCGTTCTGCCTGACCACGGTAGATACGATTTTCCGCGAAACGGAATTTGCTGACTATATCCGCCATTTCCAACAGACGGCACTCGACGGCTGCATGGCCGTGACGGACTACATTGACGATGAAAGTCCGCTCTATGTGGCGACGAACGATAACCTGCGCATAACGGGCTTCCACGACCGTTGCGAAAACGACCGTTTCATTTCGGGCGGCATCTACCTGCTGCGCCCCAATGCCCTGCAAACCCTCGACCGCTGTCTTCGCGAAGGCCGGAGCCGTATGCGTAATTTCCAGCGCGCCTTGGTGGAGGACGGCCTGCAGCTCGAAGCGTGGCCTTTCTCGAAAATTCTGGATGTGGACCATGCCTCGGACATTGAAAAGGCCGAAGCCTTCCTCGCCGAGGGCAGCGAAGACAATCGCTTTTCAGAAAAGGATAATTAGTATGTGGCATATATTAGGCGTGAGCCGTTCTCCCCGTTTCAGTCCCAATTCCGCTGACCGCGACGCGGCCATCTTTGCCGCCGTAGTGTCGCGGCTCAATCGTCGTGGGCACGATGTGTCAGTGCTCAGTGAAGACCTTTTTGTGAGTGTAGACCTGCAGGCATTTGACCTGGTGTTTTCGATGGCTCGGGGCCAGTATGTATTGGAAGTGCTCAGTGAGGCAGAGCAAAACGAAGGACTTTGCGTGGTGAACAGCGCGCTTGCCTTGTCCGCCGCCACACGTGCAGGGCTCATGCAGGCTTTCGCAAAAGCTGGAGTGGCGCAACCCGCCTTCTGCTGCGTGTCCGCTGCCGATGGCGCAGCGGCGATCGACGCGCTTCCCCTTCAGTTTCCCGTGTGGTTGAAACGCTCCGATGCCTGTGCCCAGACTCCGGGCGATGTCGTTTTTGTAAAAGACCGGGCTGAAGCCGTGAAGGCGCTGAGCGATTTCGCTGGGCGCGGAGTGGGGGAGGTCGTCGCTGTGCAACATGCAGAGGGCGACCTTGTAAAGTTCTACGGCGTTGCGCAAACCGACTTTTTCCAGTTTCACTATCCCTCGGCCGAAGGCGGCTTTTCCAAATTTGGCCTGGAGCAGCACAACGGTACCCCCAAAGGTTATGCTTTCGACCCAGCGGCACTGAAGCAGTTGGCCGACAGTGCAGCCGTCGCATCCGGCTTCGGGGTTTATGGCGGCGACGCCATAGTCCGCCCCGACGGAATCCCCGTGCTGATAGACTTCAACGATTGGCCCAGTTTCTCCACCTGCCGGCGTGAAGCCGCAAAGGCCATTGCCTCTCACCTTATAGGACGCTTGGAGGGCAAGCCTTCCACCCAAATTTAGTTCTTAAAAGTGCGATTTCTCGCCAAGCCCAAGTGAGCAAGCTCCCTTGGGGCTTTTGGCTTAACGAAATCGTTCATATTCTCACACCAACAATGTCTTCTTCATCTACCCAGCTCCAAAGTACATTCAAGTCGGGTGACACCGAGGAATGGCTCGACATCCACTTCACTCGTCCGCTAGGCCTCTTGTGGGCACGCTTTTTCAATCATTTCAACATCCACCCCAATGTGGTCACCATCCTGAGCATCATCCTCGGCGCCGCCGCGGGCGTTTGCTTCTATTGGTCCGACCTCACGCACACGCTTATAGGCATTGCCCTTCTCGTGTGGGCCAATCTCTACGACAGCGCCGACGGCCAGCTCGCCCGCATGACGGGCAAGAAGACGCGCTGGGGCCGCATCCTCGACGGGTTTGCGGGCGACGTGTGGTTCTTCGCCATCTATGCAGCCATCTGCCTTCGCCTTCAGGACCAACCCATGCCGGGCACGGAGACCCCGTGGGGCATCTGGATTTGGCTGTTGGCTGCCTTCTCGGGATTTATTTGTCATGGCAAGCAATGCCAGCTGGCCGACTACTACCGCAACATCCACCTCTATTTTCTCAAGGGCGAACAGGGCAGCGAGCTCGACAGTTTCCAGAAGCTGCGCGCAGAACTCCACTCGCTCAGCTGGAAGCGCGACGGCGTGTGGAAAGTGTTTCTCTATTTCTATGGAAACTACACCCGTTCGCAAGAACAGATGACCCCCGCCTTCCAGCGTTTCCGCCGCCAGCTCAAGGAAAAGTACGGCGCGGGACCGCTCCCCGAAGCCTTGCGCCGCGATTTCCGTGCGGGAAGTCTGCCGCTCATGAAATATGCCAACATCCTCACGTTCAACACACGCGCCATCGTGCTCTATGTCGTACTCTTGCTGGGAGAGCCCTGGTTGTATTTCGTGTTTGAAGTAGTAGTCATGAACCTCCTCTTTTTCTACATGCGTGCGCGCCACGAGCAGCTCTGTCGTCGCATGGAACTGTCAAACTACGCATAAAGCATGAAGCCACTCTACCGCAATCTCTTCCTACTCTTCGGCTTGGCCAGCATCGTGGTGATGCTTTGCACCTTTGAGGTCGATTACGCACAGTTGCTCGACAACCTGGGCCGAGCGGGCCTTTACTTCCCCGCCGTGATTGGCGTTTGGGTCATAGTCTATGCGTTCAATGCCTGGGCCTTCCAGATCATTGTCAATTCTGGGCAGCACACGAAGCACCTCAGCTTCAGCCATGCCTACAAGCTCACCGTCTCCGGCTTTGCCTTCAGCTATACCACCCCCTTCGGCTTCGGGGGCGGCCCGTACAGGGTGATGGAACTGGGAGCGCACATCGGACTGGCGCGCGCCACCTCCTCGGTCGTGCTCTATTCGATGATGCACATCCTCTCCCACATCTGCCTGTGGAGTACCGCCGCCGTGTTGTTTGCCATTGCCTATACCGAGAAAATGACACCTTTCCTCTGGGGCCTCTTCGGACTGTTCAGCCTCGCCGTACTGCTCGTGCTGGTGCTCTTCCGCCTTTGCTACAAGAAAGGGCTCGTCGTCAAACTCTTCCAGCCCCTGCTCCATCTTCCCTTTGTGAAGCACAAGGCGCGCCGCATCTACGAGCAGAACCTGCCCGCCATGCAGCAGATCGACGACGGCGTGGCCTACCTCCACTCCCAGCCGCGTGCCTTCTTCCTTTCCCTGCTGTGGGAATATGTAGCGCGCGTGGTGAACGCCTTGGAGTACTATTTTATCCTGCTTTCGCTTGGGGTGAGCCTCACCTTCCTCGATGCCGTGCTGGTTTTGGCCTTCTCGTCGCTCATCGGCAACCTCCTCTTCTTCTTCCCCATGCAGCTCGGAGCGCGCGAGGGCGGCCTGCTCATGATAGTGCGCATCCTTGGCTTGAGCACCTCGGGCATCGGCATCTTCACGAGCCTCTACACCCGTGTACGCGAATTGGTGTGGATCTGTATAGGCGTGGGCTTGGTCAAGGTGGGCAACCAGAAACTCATGAAGGAGAAGGCATAGCAAACAGAAATTCCAAATACTGATTAGCAAATGGTTAAAACATTTCTTTTCGACTACGGCGGCACCTTGGACACCGCAGCCCGCCATTGGTCCTACGTCCTGTGGGAAGGCTACCGTGCGGCAGGCGTGGCCGTTTCCGAGGCTGACTTCCGTGATGCCTACGTTCACGGCGAACGCACCTTGGCCCGCGAGCCCCACATCCAGCCCGAGGACGACTTCCGCACGCTGCTGTTCAAGAAAGTGACGATAGAGTTTGACTATCTTTTGAAAAACAAACTCCTTTCCCCGGCCGACGCTGCCCGTGTGCCCGAGTTCGTCGAGGCCGTCACGGACCACTGCGACCGCTATGCCGCCCGCGAAACCCAGCGTTCGCGCCAGGTGCTCGAACGGTTGGCCCAGCGCTACAAACTCGTCATGGTCTCGAACTTCTACGGCAATCTCCCGACCGTCCTGCAGCGCTACGGCTTGTCCCATCTTTTCGGGCGCATTGTAGAGAGCGCCGTGGTCGGTGTGCGCAAGCCCGATGCAGCGATTTGGCAGCTGGGCGTTGAAGCGGCAGGCTGCCGCGCCGACGAATGCGTCGTAGTGGGCGACAGCTATGGGAAAGACATCGTGCCCGCCAAGGAAATCGGATGTCAAACCGTCTGGTTCAAGGGCGAAGAGTGGGAAACGAAAGAGCGCGACGAAACCCTCCCCGACCACATCATCACCCGCTTGGACACGCTCGAAACGCTTTTCCTGTAACTTCAGGAAAAGGATTTGGCGGAAAAGAAATCCCAAGCAAACGCAAGAACCCCTCTATTCCTCCCGGCCGTTCCAGGCATGGGCGAATAGAGGGGCTTTTTCTATTAAAGGTCCTGCGGCTTAGTAAGCAAAGAGCGGATAATTCTTCATGGTTTCGTTCACGCGGGCACGTACGGAAGCGATTACGTCTTCGTTTTCGGGATCGTTCAGTACCTGCTCAATCATTTCGGCAATTTCCACCATGAGGTCCTCCTTGGCTCCACGCGTAGTGATGGCTGGCGTGCCGAGTCGGATACCCGAAGTCTGGAAAGCCGAGCGCGTATCGAACGGCACCATGTTCTTGTTCACCGTGATGTCCGCAGCCACCAGTGCATTCTCGGCCACCTTACCCGTGAGTTCGGGGTATTTGCTGCGGAGGTCTACCAGCATCGAGTGGTTGTCCGTACCGCCGCTCACGATAGAGAAGCCGCGCTTCGTCAGTTCCTCAGCCAGCTTGGCCGCATTGCGCTTCACCTGCAGCGCATATTCCTTGAACGACGGGTCGAGCGCTTCGCCGAAGGCCACCGCCTTGGCCGCAATCACGTGTTCGAGCGGTCCGCCCTGGATGCCCGGGAAGACGGCGCTGTTGAGGAGTTGGCTCATCATCTTCGGTGCCCCCTTCGGCGTGGTCAGTCCCCAGGGATTTACAAAGTCCTCACCCATCAGAATCAGACCGCCGCGCGGGCCGCGGAGCGTCTTGTGCGTCGTTGTCGTCACGATGTGCGCATACTTCACGGGGTTGTCAAGCAGTCCGGCCGCAATCAGTCCGGCGGGGTGAGCCATGTCCACCATAAAGATGGCACCGACGGAGTCGGCAATCTGGCGCATCCGCTTGTAGTCCCACTCACGGCTGTAGGCCGAGCCACCACCGATGATGAGTTTCGGCTTGTGTTCCATCGCGAGGCGTTCCATTTCGTCATAGTCCACGCGTCCCGTCTCCTTGTTCAGGTTATAGCCGATGGGATTATAGAGCATGCCCGACGTGTTCACCTTCGAGCCGTGCGAGAGGTGGCCGCCGTGGTCGAGGTTCAGGCCCATGAACGTATCGCCAGGTTTGAGCACCGTGAGGAAAACAGCCGCGTTGGCCTGTGCGCCCGAGTGCGGTTGCACATTGGCGTAAGCCGCCCCGAAGAGCTTCTTGGCGCGTTCGATGGCCAGCGTTTCCGTTTGGTCCACTACGCCGCAGCCGCCGTAGTAGCGTTTGCCGGGATAGCCCTCTGCATATTTGTTCGTCAGCCACGAGCCCATGGCCTGCATCACCTGGTCGCTGACGAAGTTTTCCGACGCAATCAGTTCGATGCCTCTCAGTTGGCGTTGGTGTTCCGCTTCGATGAGCGTAAAGATTTCTGTGTCCTTGTTCATTATTCAGTATTCAGTATTAGGGTTAAGCGTTTGAGCCAGTAGGTTAGCGGGCCGGAGCCACGTGTCAGATCGAAATCTTCGAGGTCAGTTTCACGTTCTCCAGCGGTTGTTCCTTCTTGCAGTATTGGCATTGGAGCGTACCCGCCTCAGCGTCCGTCAGTACGAAGCGCGTCTGCATCGGTTCGTTGTTCGTGATGCACTTCGGGTTGTTGCATTTCACGATACCCGTGATCGTTGTGGGCAGCGTCACGCATTTCTTCTCCACCACCTCATAGTCCTTGATGATGCAGAGCGTCACGTTCGGCGCCACCACGCTGAGCGTGTTCAGTTCCTCATCCGAAAAATACTTTCCGTCCACTTTGATGATGCTCTTCAGTCCCATCTTGGCACTCGGCAGGTTGTAGCCCACCATCACAGCCGTCTTGAGATGTTCGAGGCCAAGCAGGCTCACCACTTGGAAAAGCTTGTTGGAAGGAATATGGTCGATAACCGTGCCGTTTTCGATAGCGGCAACCATCAGTTCTTGGCGTTTCATGAAAGAAAAGTAAAATTGGGAGTTACAGCTGCAGTTTGTTGTTTTGGACATCCTCGAGGGTAAAGCCCAGGACATCACTGATAATGGCCTGTCGTGCATAGAGACCGTTGCGAGCCTGCTCGAAGTAGTAAGCGTGCGGGTCGTTGTCCACGTCGTAGGCGATTTCGTTCACGCGGGGCAGGGGGTGCAGAATCTTCATGTTCTCGCGGGCTTTGTTCAGCATGGCCGCGCGGAGGATATACACGTCTTTCACCCTTTCATACTCCATCAAGTCCGTGAAGCGTTCGCGTTGCACGCGCGTCATGTAGAGAATGTCCGCCTTGGCAATCACGTCTGCGTTGAAATCCTCGTGTTCCTCGTAGCGGATGCCATGTTCGCGGCAATACACCTTGTATTCCTCGGGCATGGCCAGTTCCTTCGGGGCGATGAAGTGGAAAGTAGGGTTAAAGTGTCGCATGGCCATGAGCAGCGAGTGTACGGTGCGTCCGTATTTCAGGTCTCCGACCAGCAGGATGTTCAGGTCATCGAGCCGTCCCTGCGTCTTGTAGATGCTGTAGAGGTCCAGCATCGTCTGCGAGGGATGTTGGTTGGCCCCGTCGCCCGCGTTCACCACGGGCACGGGCGAAACCTCGCTTGCATACTGCGCCGCGCCTTCGAGGTAGTGGCGCATCACGATCACGTCGGCATAGTTGCTCACCATCATGATGGTATCCTTGAGCGTTTCGCCTTTGGTCGAACTCGTCACTTTCGGGTCGGTAAATCCGATGACCTTGGCACCGAGGCGGTTGGCGGCTGTTTCAAAAGAGAGGCGGGTGCGGGTCGAAGGTTCAAAAAAGAGCGTAGCCACGATGCGGTTCTTCAGCAGGTCACGGTTGGGAAAAGCTTCAAACTCTTCCGCCATGCGAATGAGGTAGAGGATCTTTTCTCGCGAAAGGTCGGCTATCGTCACAAAGCTTCGTTGAGGGTTCATGTCGAAAAGGTTTAAGTGCAATGGATGTTTTGGGGCAAGGGGAGAGCCCTTGGGTACTCCCGTGTGCAGTGCGTGCGGCACTGTGATACCCCACTGCAAAAGTACGAACTAAAATGAATAGACAAAGAGGGAGCTACAGTTTTTTGCTTGCGCCGCAAATTTATGGTGAAAAGCCCGTTGTTTACAGCTTGAAGCCCAGCGGCAGGAGACCCTCGATGCCCTCGATCTGGCACACACAGCGTTTGCCGTAGAGCAGGATGTGCAGGGGCTTTCCCGCCCGTTGCTGCACTTCCGAGAGCACCTGCCGGCAGATGCCGCAGGGCGGAACAGGTTCTTCTGTAAAGCCGTCCTCGCCGGAGCGTGCGGCGATGGCGATGGCACGTACCGCCCGGGCAGGGTAGTGGGCCTGGGCATAGAAGAGCGCGGTACGTTCGGCACAGGTCCCCGCGCCGAAGGCCCCGTTCTCCTGGTTACTGCCGCAGACCACCTCGCCGCCTTCGAGCAGGACGGCAGCCCCTACAAAGAAATGCGAATAAGGCGCGTAGGCAGTCTCCGTCGCCGCCTTGGCCGCCGCCACCAGCAAATGCCACAGCGGTTCGAGTTCCTCTTCCTGCCATTCCGTATAGTTGATAGTGATAGACTTCTGTTCCATGGAGGGGTAAAGTATTAGATTGTTCAACTCTTGGTCATACCGAAACTGAAGCACTGAGGTTAGCGTCGCTTCGTTCTCAGGGTGTAAGGGTATAAAGACACTGTGGAGTGACGGCCTTCACCAGTTACCTTATAACCTTATAACCTGCGCGGAGCGCAACATCTCATAAGCTCAGATACTTCGTGAGATTATTTGCAGGGCAAAAATAGTGCAAGGCGAGAGCAATGCAAAACAAAAGCCGCAGGATTTTGTTTTCATTGCCGAGCCGCCGCCTATTTTGACGGAGAAATATACTGCAAGTGCCCGCCTTGCACTATATTTGCAGGGTAAAAAAGTAAAACATGACGAAAAAAAACCTTCATACGGCCGAAGCTGCCCAGCGGCGTGCTTGGGCCGACGACCTTCGTGAAGCCCTGCGCGTGCTGAACGAGGGCGGAGTCATTCTCTATCCCACTGACACCATTTGGGGCCTCGGTTGTGACGCCTGCAATCCCGAGGCCGTCAGGCGCATTTACGAAATCAAGCAGCGGGCCGACAACAAGGCACTCATCGTTCTCGTAGACTCCGAACCCAAGGTTGAGTTCTACGTGCGCGACGTGCCCGAAGTCGCCTGGGACCTGCTCGAAGTGGCCGACCGTCCCCTTACGCTCGTGCTCGACGGTGCCCGCAATCTCGCCCCCAACCTCCTCGGCGAAGACGGCAGCATCGGCATCCGCGTGACCCGCGAACCCTTCAGCCGCGACCTTTGCATGCGCTTCAAGCGGGCCATCGTCTCCACATCCGCCAACGTCAGCGGAGAGCCCGCGCCGCGCTGCTTTGCCGAAATCCCAGAAGAAATCCTGCGCGCCGTCGATTACGTCTGCACCTCCCGCCGCGATGAAAAGCAGTCCGCCCAAGCCTCGAGTGTCATCAAACTTACGCAGGGTGGAGAGGTCACCATTCTCAGAAAGTAAAGCCAGCCCACGGGCCTGCATCCTCCTTAGTTTATTATGAAACATACATCCACCCCCCATCGCCCCGACGAGCAGAACCGTCTCGTGCGCCTCGTCTCGCTCTGGGCGAACAGGCATCTCAGTCAAAAGCAATTCCTCTTTCTGCTCGCGCTGTGGACGGGTATCGGTTCAGCCATCGCCGCACAGGTGCTCAAGCTTCTCATCCACGAGATAGAGCACGCCCTCACCTCTCAGTTCGACGTCACCCACGCCAACTGGCTCTTCCTCGTCTACCCCGTAGTCGGCATCCTCCTGACCGCCCTCTTCATCAAGTATGTCGTGCGCGACAGCATCAGCCACGGTGTCACGAAAATTCTCTACGCCCTCTCGCGCAAGCAGGGCAACATACGCAATCACAACCGCTGGTCCAGCGTCATCGCCTCGGCCCTCACCATCGGTTTCGGCGGTTCCGTCGGAGCCGAGTCGCCCATCGTGCTCACGGGGTCGGCCATCGGTAGCCACATCGGCCGCCTCTTCAAGCAAGACCAGAAGACCATGATGCTCCTCATCGGTTGCGGCGCCTCGGGAGCTGTGGCTGGTATCTTCAAGGCCCCTATTGCTGGCCTCATGTTCACCCTCGAAGTGCTCATGATAGACCTCACCATGGCCTCCCTGCTGCCCCTGCTCGTCAGCTGCCTCACTGCCACCTGCATCACTTACGCCCTCACAGGCACCGAACCCATGTTCTCCTTCCGCCTCGCCGACCCCTTCACGGTCAATCGCGTGCCGACGGCCGTGATGC
>CAMGGA010000004.1 GCA_946055515.1 uncultured Bacteroidales bacterium | reverse complement strand
TGTCCACCTGTCTGAAAAGGTCGTTTTGGGCCAGTGCTGACGGGTTGAAATACACCTCGTTCATAAAGCTCTCCTCGCACTTGAATACGCGGAAGCCTGTGTCGAGGTTTTGTGTAGTCAGCGGAGACTCTTCCTTGATTTTCTTGCCAGCGCGACGGATGCGCTCTTTGCCGATTTCGCAGATGTTGGCATAGCCCGCTTTGCGTGCTTCGCTCTTCTCATCTGTTTCCTCGGGCAACTGCACCATAATGAATTTGCGATTGCCGCCGTCCTCAGCGTTGAGTTGCATCACGGCATGGGCGGTGGTGGCGGAGCCGGAGAAGAAGTCGAGGATAAGACTGTCTTTATCTGTGTATAGTTGTAAGCACCTTTCTATCAAGGGCACAGACTTTGGATAATCAAAATATTTCTTCCCGTCAAATAGTTTGGCTAGTTTTTGGGTTGCTCCCTGTGAATGGTCTACTTCGGTATATTTCCAAATTGTCATTGGAGTAATACCTGTTTTACGCAATTCCGATAAGAAGCGTTTTATTCTTGGTACTCCATCACCATCAGGGCCAAACCAAATTCTATTATCCTCTAGTCTCTCACGAAAAGCTTTTCGTGAGAGACTCCAGCTGCGCCCAGCTGGAGGCTCTACACTGCGCCCAGAGGGTGTGATGATAGGATAAATATTAGCTTCTATAGGAGGACCTACTGATATATCACTTGAAGACCATACGCCACGTGGGTCATTGTCGGGGTTGCTATATCTATCATTTGCCTCCTCACTACGACCTATCCCATTGCAAAAAGCCCTTTCTATGTTATTAGCATAGCACAAAATATAGTCGTGTGAAGGAGAAAAATGTTTCATTAGGTTAATTGGTGAAAAGGCTCTTTCCCAAACTATTTGAGCTAAGAAATTGTTAGATCCGAAAACCTCATCACAAACATTCTTGAGGTTCTTCTGCTCATGGTCATCTATCGAAATAAATATCACCCCATCCTCCGTCAGCAGACTTCTCGCCACCAACAGCCGTTCATAAATCATCGAGCACCAGTCTGAATGGAAGCGGGCATTGGTGTCGGTGTTCTTGCGCAGGCGGTTGCCCACCTCGTCCACATTTCCAGCCGACATGTCGTAGTCGTCGGCTGACTGCGCAAAGTCATCCCTATACACAAAATCATTGCCCGTGTTGTAGGGCGGGTCAATGTAAATCATTTTCACCTTGCCGAGGTACGACTTCTGCAAGAGTTTCAGCACTTCGAGGTTGTCGCCCTCGATATAGAGGTTCTCCGTAGTGTTCCAGTCCACGCTCTCCTTGGGGCAGGGGCGCAGCGTCTTGTGGCACACCTTGGCGGCTTCGCGGCGGGCGGCATTCTTGCCCACCCAGGAGAAACCATACTGTTCGTCCGCGCCCTCAAAGGCATTGTCGCCGAGGAGTTCGCGCAGCACTTTGAAGTCAATCTTGCGTTTTACCCCCCCCCGATTTTTCGTCACGCACTTCCGTGAAACAAGAGGGGCAGAGTTGGTAGAGGGCATCCAAGTTCAGCTGGCTGCCCGACACCGATTTGAGTTCCATTCGTGGGAGTTCCATATTGTGTGAGTTGTTTTTTTTGACTGCTTTGATATGCGCGCGGATATCCATTTGCCTGTTGAATTGATGCTCGTGATTGAGTGGCTTCTTCAATGTAGCCGACGCCGAGCCACCAAGTGGCTGCAAACGCTGTCGAGGTTCATACATAAAAGCAAGAGGCAGCAATGGAGAGTTTGCTGCCTCGTGTGAGCTCAATGACCAAATCCTCTTTGAGGGTCTTGTGTATGTTGTCAATTATATCCATAGAAGCGCATTCCCTGCAAAAGTACAAAAAATCCCAAACGTTTGCACTTTTACAAAGAATATCGTGTCCCTTTCGCCATCGGGCCGGACTGCAGGCCGCGGCCCGCGCCGGTCGGGGGCATTGCCTGCGCGGCGGAGCCCCAAGGCCGGCATGGGCGGCAGTGCTATTGGCTGATGCCAAATTCAAAGGTCTTGTCAAACTCCCTCAGCAGGGACATTGTCACCCTCTTCTTGCTGAGATTGTAGATTTCAGACCATTGGGTGAAGCCAGTGGACATATAGCTGTCTTCCGGGCCTTGCGCCACCTTGCCCAGCACGCCCATGCCCTGCGCGGCCGTCAGGTTGTAGGCATACTGCAGCAGGTTCTCCCGCACAATGCGGTAACGCTCCATGCCGTGGGAAGACTTGTTGATGCCATGGTCCGTGTTGGCCATCGTCGGCGACACGTAGAAGTTGGTCAGGCAGCGCAGCGTGTCCGTGCCCGTGAGCACTTCCATCCTGTCGGGGTGGCACGAAAGGTCGGGGTTGGTGTATTCCACAATGGCATAGTCGCCCGTGGCGTCGGCCATGAAGAAGTGGTAGCTGGCCTTAGGGTCCTTGTCCATACTCATGTTGTACGCCTTCAGCATCTCCAGCGCTTCCTTCACCGTGCTGGCCCTGTCGAGCAGCAGGCGCATGGCCACGGTGGTGAAGATGGTCTTCTTGCCCGCCTCCTGCTGCCAGGTGGGCTTGCCGTCCAGTTTCAGCACGCTGATGGCGAAGCCGTCCTCGTTGATGCCGTCCAGCAACAGGTAGGGCAAGGCCATCAACATCGAAAGGTCGGAAGTGCCGTCGGTGTAGAAACCGCTCTTGTAGTCAATGAACTGGCCGTCCACGAACGACACCGACTTCTTGCCGCCTGCCGGCGCCGTGTGGACCACAATGGCGGGAATCATGATGCGTTCCTTCGTGTCGGGGTCGAGGTGATTGAAGTCGAAGTTGCGGCCCATCAGGTAATGGCC
The DNA here is from genome assembly GCA_946055515.1 of uncultured Bacteroidales bacterium. Classification (GTDB taxonomy): domain Bacteria; phylum Bacteroidota; class Bacteroidia; order Bacteroidales; family Bacteroidaceae; genus Alloprevotella. Next base: position 40,173 of record CAMGGA010000004.1, on the reverse strand, counting down.
CGTAGACTTGTCGGGGCAGGCAAAGACGCTGCAGCCCGCATCGAAACGTAGACTGAGGTTGCGGGCCGAGGGAGAAACGTCCAGCAGGTACTGCGCCACAAACTGCTTCAGCGTGGCCGTGCCGTCGATCTCGAACTGGAGGGCCTCGTCGAGCTTGTAGTCCACGTCGTAGGTCATTTCGTAGATGCGTCCCTTGTTGCCCTCGAGGTCTACCAGGGAATGCACCATCGCCAGCTTCTTCTCGTCGGTAAGCAGCAGCGCCTTGTTTTCCGTAGGCGTGGAAGGTGGGGGAGCGGGGGTGTTGTCGTCGCTGCAGGCTGCGGTGGCCAGTGACAGCAGCATGCCGCAGGTGTACAGCATGGCAAAATGCTTCGCGAATTTAAAGTGAGTCATAATAGTAGGTTTAGATGAAGGGATAAAGTGAATGCCTATCGCCTGCACAGGGCAGGTTGCCATGCAAATATAAGGAATATGGGGTAGTGGAAAAGGCCGCGGCTGCACTGCGGACGCTCTTTTTGATGACTGGACACTTTTTTTGAAGAATGGGCAGCCCGGAAGCCTTTGCAGTGGCCGCTGGGTGCCGGGTGGCATCTCCGCCCTGCGGAACGCTCACTCCATGCGGCTCTTGCGCCAGCGGGCCGGCGAGCAGCCTTCTTTCTCGCTGAAGGTGCGGAAGAAGTGGCTCTGGGACAGAAATCCCGCCTCTTCGGAAACCTGCTGTATCTTGCGCCGGGGGTGCTGCTCCATGGCTGCCTTGGCATACTCGATGCGCAGCCCTGAAATCCAGTCGCGGAAACTTGTCCCGTAGACGCTGTGGATATACTCCGAGAGGTAGGTGCGGTTGGTGCAGAGCAACTGCGCCAACTCGTTCAGCGTCAGTCCCGGCCGGCGGTAGCCTTCCTGCGAAATCCACTCCTGGATGCGGCGGGCAATCTCGGCATGGTAGGCCGGCGCGTCCTCCCCGTCGGTCGCTTCCGGCGCGGCGTCCTCCTGCAGGGCATTCTCCACTTTCTCGTAAAACAGCATGTAGTTTTGGTAGCAGCAGTAGAGGTAGACGTAGAAGGGAACTGACGACAGGACCCAGACAAACACATACGCGTCGGGGAGGAACGTGAGCAGGCCGCAGCTCACCCCGAACCCGATGGCCCAATAGGTGAAGACGGAGAGCCAGCGGATGTAGGCGCCGATGTCGTCGGAATGTGTGTCCTCGAACATCCTGAGGGCCTGCCTGTAGGTCCGCAGCAGGCGGACGGAGAGAAAGAGCCCGTAGACCACCAGTCCGGCCGCCAACGCAAACGTGCCCCATTGCCGGTACCACCCGTGCGGGCCGCACACGCCGACCGCACAGGCCACGGCGGAAAATGCCAGGCACAGCCCCAAGTGGCGGAACGTGCGCCGGCGGGAAAGGTAGCGGTTGTCGAGCAGCGTCATCATGGCCGAACTGAAGAGCCAGTAGCAGAGGAAGTAGGTGGCCAGGTTCAGCAGGATGGTGGCGTTGGGGTCTTTGAGCCGTAGGGAAAAGGCGAAGTGTACGGCGTAGTTGGCCGACAGAAGGAGCAGGGCCGTGCCCATCAGGCGGCGCGACCGCAGGAAGTTGGAATAGATTTTCTTGCCGGGTGTCGGGGCAAAAAGCATGTGGAACCCGAAAAACCACATCAGCGGCAGGGCCATGCAGAGCGAGTAGCGATACAGCGTTTGGTCCATACGTGGAACGGAGGGGTTAAAAGACAAATGTTTTTATGTTCGCAAATTTAATGAATTTCTCGGACAGACGGATGCCGCATGCCTGTTTGTTTGCCCAGCGGCGGGGACGTTTTCCCGAAAAGCGCGTAAGGCTCGCGCGGGTAAGACGCCAACCGCTTTGGCAGGCGTGCATGGGGCAGAATGAAACGTTCGGGCGGGGCACTGGCTCGCCCAAACCGCCGACTATATACGCATTTTAAATCCTTCAAAAAATGCTTCAATCCTTCAGCGGATGTGCGTAAGGTGCTGGAAATCAATGGAAAACAGGCTGAAGGATTTGATTTTCAAATCCTTCAGCCTCGTTCAGCGATGCTTCAGGAAGGGGGCGGAGGGAACGCTGCGCGGCAGGGCATCGCGTGGGGCGGACAAAGCCAGGGACTGGCATGCCGAAGGCCGGGATTGGCGCGGCGAAGCCTGCGACTGAAACGCGGGAGGGAGAGGCGGGCGGCGGACGGATGCCGACCCACTGCTGAACCTTGCTGAAGGATTTAAAAATCAAATCCTTCAGCCACTTTTTCGCTGATTATCAACGGCTTTGAAGCAGTGGCTGAAGGATTGACGGATTTTTTCCCGTTTAAAAATACGTATAGAAAAGGGCGGGGAAAAGCTGTTTTTTCGGTCAGGGACGGAGGAATGTTTCGGCTTGGCGGAGCGAATCGACCTTGCCCACGTCGAGCAGTTGCAGGCCGGGCTGCAGGCAGGCGCGGATGTCGGCCTCGGCGCAGACTTTCAGGTAGAAGTCGATGATGGAAAACTTTTCGGGCCACTCCGCCATGCGCGGCAGCAGGCGGGGCGAGAAGCAATGGATGCCCGCAAAGGCCAGGCGGTGGAGTCCGCTCGGGTCGAGGTCGGGGTAGGGCGATCGCACTTCGCCCGTGGCCAGGTTGGTCCAGCCGCGCAGGCGCAGGTCGTCGTCGAAGAGCAGGTAGCGCTGCGTGGGGCGGTCGCTCACCAACAGGAGGGCATCGTGGCTTGTGGACGCATGGTAGAGCGCGGGCAGGTCGGCGTTGGAGAGGATGTCCACGTTGTGGATGAGGATGGGCGCTTCTCCGTCGGTGAAGAGCGGGGCCGCGCGGCGCAGGCCGCCGCCCGTCTCGAGCAGGAGGTCGCGCTCGTCGGAGATGCGCACGGGGATGCCCCAGTCGCGGCTGCCGAGGTAGTCGATGATTTGCTGGCCGAAGTGGTGAATGTTCACCACGGCTTCCGTGGCTCCGCTGTCGATGAGCCGCTGGAGCGTGTGGGCGAGTAGGGGAGTGCCGTGGAGCGGAACGAGGGCTTTCGGCATGGTGTCGGTGAGCGGCTTCAGGCGTGTGCCGAGGCCGGCTGCAAAGATAAGCACTTTCATGGGAGTACGGATTTGGGAGGGGCGACGCGGCGCTTCGGCTTTGTCGAAAAAGAAAGGGCTATGGCCGGGCGCGTGGCAGCACCAGAGCCATAGCCCATATAGGTCTGTCGGGGAAAAAGCGGGTTAATGGTTGTTGCGGCTGTAGACCACTTCGATGTTGAGGGGAACGCCGTAGCCCCCTTCGAGGCGGGCAGAGGTGAGGCCCATTTCGTGGCTCACGCTCTGGATGGTCTGGCTGCCTGTCATGCTCGAGGTCGTGGTCTTCACCGCCACGGGGACGATCATCACCCGGTTCCAGTCGGGATGTTCGGCCTCCCAGCGGGCATACTTCTCGGCGCGCTGTGCTTCGGTGTCGGTCGCCGTCACGCCGGCGCCGAGGTCACGCTCGTTGCGCAGGTTCGTGATGAGCTGGCCGATGTTGGCAAACTGGTAGGCGTTGCTCGAGACGGAATACTGGTTGCTCAGGTACGCCTCGCTGCTGTTGGGCAGTTCCTTCTTCTCGAAGAACGTGTTCATGTAGTCCTTGCGGACGAGCAGCAGGAAGGAGGGAGGGGGAATGACCTGGTCTTTCTCTTCGGCATACTTGCGGATGGTGACCTTGGCCTGGTTGATGCTGTCGTTGTAGTGTTCGCCCGCCACGATTTCGTCCACGGGGAGCGTCATTTCCGTGAAGAAGGCCGCGGGCGTCTTCACGAAGGTGTAGGGCATCTGCTGGATCTTCTCGAGCGACAGGCTGCCAGGGTACTGGTTGTTGATGCGTGTGCTCTGGATCACCTCCTCCGTGGCGCCGAAGCGCTGCATGCCGTCCACGATGGTGTCTTGGCCGGCTTCGGTGAGCGTGTGGTAGCGGAAATAGACGTTGAGCGCCATCATCTTGGTTTTCAGCACGGCGCCCGTGCCGCCCGCGTGCTTGAAGTAGAAGCCAGGGCACACCTCCTGGTTGAAGCGGTAGGTGTCTGTGAAATATTCGGGGTGGGCGAAGTAGGTCTGCAAGAGCTGTGTGCCGTAGTCCTTCGGCATCTTCACCACCACTTGTCTGTAATACGTTCCGCCGCTCGTTTCATACTCCGGCCGCGTCAGGTCCTTGACGGAGTAGGTGATTTCCTTGCTGAAGTTTTGGTCGGGCGTGACGTAGTCCATCGGGTCGATGTTGGAGTAGTAGGCTACCTTCTCGTCGATGGGTGTGTGCTTGTCGAGTTCGAAGACCTTCAGCTTCATGGAGGCCAGCGAGTCGCCGTTGTATTCCTCGAAATAGAGGCGCACGTCGCACGAGTCGCAGAAGGGCTTTCCCTCGGCGTCGGTCATGAGGCGGTCGAGGGTGGGCAGCCTGAACTGTTCGGGGAGGTGGAGTTGCGCCATGAAGTCGCAGGTGGTCTGCACGTGGAGGTCAGGATCAACGATGCTGCCTAAGTAGCAGTTGGCCGTGCGGGCCAATACAGCGTCTACGGGCACGGTTTTCGTGGTCACCTGATAGACCTTGGCCTGTGCCGTGACGTTGTCGCCGTCGGGCATCAAGTCCATGCCAATCATTTGCGTGGTGTCGTCGCAGGCGGTGAAGGCCAGCGCGACCAGCAGCAGCGGCAGTAGGAGTTTGTACTTCATAGGAAGAATGGGCTGGGGTGATACCCAAGTTTATTGGTTAATAGAACAAATTGCTGAAAAAGTTTTGAGGGATAAGGTTATGAGGTTATAAAGTTACAGGCTAAAGGTTGTCGCTCTAACAGTAACTTTATAACCTCATAACCTTATCCCTTATAACCTTGGATACAAAGGTGCGCAAAGCGTCCCTATCCGATGAGGCTTTCGAAGAAAGCGTTGTAGGCTGTGGCCTGCTCTTCCGCTGCGGGAGCGTTGAGCACGGGGATGCCCTTTTCCTTGGCCAAAGCAATCATTTCGGGCATGGCGCCAGCCTCGCCTTCGATGATGCCGTCGCTGAAGGTGACTCCGAGGCGCATCAGGCTGTCGGGGGTGGAGAGGTCAATGCCTGCTTCCTTCACGGCTTCGGGCGTAGCATCGCGGAACTGCAGGCATTCGGCAAAGCGTTCGGCCGTTGTGCTGTCGGGCATGCCGTTGTAGAGCGAGCTGACCACTTTCGCGTGGGCGAAGGGGGGCTCTTCGCGGAAAGCCGTCTTCACGTAGAAGGGCACTACGGCCGAAACCCAACCCTGGCAGTAGATGACATCGGGACACCAGCGCAACTTCTTGACCGTTTCGAGCACGCCGCGGGCGTAGAAGATGGCGCGTTCGATGTTGTCGGCGTAGGGTTCGCCGTTTTCGTCCACCATCATGCGGCGCTTGTGGAAATAGTCGTCGTTGTCGATGAAGTAGACCTGCATGCGGGCCGCCTGGATGGAGGCAACTTTGATGATGAGCGGGTGGTCGGTGTCGTCGATGATGATGTTCATTCCCGAGAGTCGAATCACCTCGTGCAGCTGGTTGCGGCGCTCATTGATGATCCCCCAGCGGGGCATAAACGTGCGGATTTCGCATCCCTGCTCCTGCAGGGCCTGCGGCAACTTGCGTCCATCGAGGCTGGCTACAGTCTCGCCCACGTAAGGCACCATCTCTTGGGTGATGAACAAAACTTTCTTTGGATTCATCTTGCTTTTTTTGCGTCGTTTCTTTCCTCAGGGCGGGGATATGCCTCAGCGGAAAACCTGACTCTCGCCCGCAACGCGGCGAGTGCCCTTTCAGGGAAAAGAAAAACCGTTAGTCGAATAAGTAAGGGGTAAAGCGATGCTGCAACCATACGGAGGACGGCTCGATACAGCGCGCCAGAAGCATCGTTTGGGCAGCAAAGGTAAGGAAAAAAACTGATTAAACGTCCTTCTTCACTTTTCAGAACAGCTTTCCGTGCGAAAAAAGCCGTTTTCGAAGAGCAAAAAGTGTTTTATCTCGTAATAAATATGTTATTTTGCAGCCCCGAACAACGTTCCAAACCGAACAAGTGTCCCTGTCAGCCATCGCCTGTCGCCCCTGCGCGAAGCCGTAGCGGCCGCAGAGGGCTGGCTGCCGACACGCAAACCAACAAACAAAGCAATGAGAGTTTTCAACACCACGAAAGCATTGCAGGAAGCCTTAGACGGCGTGCGTGCTGAAGGTAAAACCATTGGCTTAGTGCCCACAATGGGCGCCCTCCATGCCGGCCACGCTTCACTCGTGGAGCGCAGCGTTGCCGAAAACGACTGTACCGTGGTCAGCGTGTTTGTCAATCCCACGCAGTTCAACGACCCCAAAGACCTCCAGAACTATCCCCGCGACCTCGAGGCCGACTGTGCCCTCCTCGAAAGCCTCCGGGCCGATTTCGTATTTGCACCCACTGTCAGCGAAGCCTATCCCGAGCCCGATACCCGCCAGTTCTCCTACCCGCCCATCGACACGGTGATGGAGGGGGGGCGCCGCCCGGGACACTTCAACGGGGTGTGCCAAATCGTGAGCAAACTCTTCGACTGGGTGAAGCCCACGCGGGCCTACTTCGGCGAGAAGGACTTCCAGCAGATTGCCGTGGTGCGTGCCATGGTCAAGGACCTGGGCTTCGACCTGGAATTGCGCCCCTGTCCCATCGTGCGCGAAGCTAACGGGCTTGCGCTCAGTTCGCGCAACGCCCTGCTCACGCCCGCCGAGCGCGAAACAGCCGTGGCCATCTCCCGTGCCCTGAAGGAAAGCGTTTCCTTCGCCCAAAGCCACAGCGTGGAGGAAACCCACCGCTTCGTCGTGGACCAGCTCAACGCCACCGAGGGCCTGGAGGTAGAGTATTACGAAATTGTCGATGGTATCTCGCTGCAACCCGTCTGCGACTGGAACGAGAGCGGCTATGTGGTGGGCTGCATCACGGTCTACTGCGGCGCGCGCCCCGTCCGCCTCATTGACAATGTGAAGTACAAAGGCTGAAACGGCCGCTTCCCTCGGCCAATAGATTCTCTGAACCTCCGAAACTCCTATTATAATAGATATGTTGCTATCAATCTTAAAGTCCAAGATACACTGCGCCCGCGTCACCGAGGCCAACCTTCACTACATGGGCAGCATCACCATCGACGAGCGGCTGATGGAGGCCGCGGGCTTGGTGGCGGGCGAACATGTCCATGTGGTCAACAACAACAATGGCTCGCGCATCGAGACCTACGTGATCACGGGCCCGGCGGGTTCGGGTTGCATCTGCCTCAATGGTGCCGCCGCCCGACTCTTCCAGCCCGGCGACGAGGTGATCATCATGGCCTACGCGCAGATGACACCCGAAGAAGCGCAGTATTTCAAGCCGCAGGTCGTCTTCCCCGTGGGGCCCGACAACGCGCTGTAGTCCACGCGCGGCTTCGGTCTGCCGCACCGGGAAAATTCCGCCCCCGACCGTGCTTTCCCGAGGCAATGCCTCTCTCGATCCCATCATGGCCCAACTTCTGCCCATCGCGAAGTTGGGCCATATTTTTGGGCGGCGCTGGAGGCCGCGCGCTCCCGGCGCACGGCTATTCTGCCTTGGGCAGTTGGCTCAGCATTTCCTCTACACACTCCTTGGGGATATCCCCAGGACAGAGGGCCATGGCTTTGAGGCTGGCGGCCTCGAACGCTTCTGTATGGCCTTGCTGCGCCTGGACACAGGCCAAGCTGAAGTACATTTTGGCGAGCGTTTCGTCGAAGAGAGAAGGTTCGGGCGTCCAGTGGCTGATGGCTTTCTCCAGAAGCACCTCGGCCTCGTGGCCTTGCTTGGTGGCACTCCAGGTGAAGTAGAGCAGGGCAATGCCGTCCTTGTCGCCCGTGGATTGCGCCAGCGTGAGCGCTTGCTTCCAGGGCTCGTCGGATATTTCCTCCAATCCACACTGTTCGAGCTCGTGGGCATAGCATTGCAGGGCTTCCACGATGTCGCGGGAGTTGCCGTAGGCCATCGTGTCCCTTTGCAGGGCTTCCTCGTAGAAATGGAGGGAGTCGAAGTGCAGATTGAAGTGGTCTGCCCATTCGGCCATTTCCTTGGCTATTTCAAACCTGGAGGCTTTGGACACCTTCTCGAGCGTCTTGTTCCACACACGCAGGCCGGTCTCCCTCTTGCCCTCTGCGATGAGGGCGCGGCCCAGCTGTACGGCCCATTTCTGGCGCTCCAGGGCATCTTCCTCGTTGCGGGTCAATTTCCCGATGATAGCCTTGGCATCGCCAATACGCCCTTCTGCCATGCAGTGGTGGATGGTGCAGAGGTGGATGGTCTTATAAGCATCTGCCTCCATCACCGAAGCGGGAATCTTCCCGTTGTGGAAGACGGGGGCAATCTCCGCGAGCAGGGCGTCGTCGGGCTTCAGTTCCTTCTCGTAGATTTCTACCGCTGTCTCCAAGTAAGCCTCGCACAGGCTGTAGGATGCTTCGGCGGAATGGGAGAGATAGTTGGCAATGGCCTGGTTGAAGCGCACGCCGGGAGCGATGTTGTCCCCTTCCGCATAGAGCGCTTGCATCTTGGCGGAGTAGAAGGCGGTGGTCGTCGTGTTGCCACGCTGAATGTGGTTGAAGATGATGCCGGCGTAGAGTACGGCCTGGTCGCCCACGCTGAAGCCATAGTTGGTGTGGTTGAAGTGGACGTAGTCCGCGTAGTGGGCCATGCTCTTGCGGTCCAGTCCTGCCTGTTCGTCAATCACGCAGCGGATAAAGGCCAGGCGGGCCAGTTCGGGCGCACCGCCGCCGTAGAGGTGGACAATCTCCAGTTCTGCGGCGTCGGCAATCTGGTGGGCAAGGGCCGTGTCCTGCTGGTGTACCAGCGCCTCGATTTCCTTCAGCGTAATGCTGACGGAATGGCAGGGCGGCACCTCCTTCATGCCCAACAGGGCGCAAGCCTTGTTTCGCCAGACCTTGCTGTCTGCGGCCGCTTGGCTGGAGGCGCAGAGGTAGGAGAGGTAGAGGCAAACGGGAATGTTGTCTTCGCCCCAGTTCTTCCCCTTGTTGAACAGGTAGGCGCGATAGGCCAGCTGGAAGGCGCGCGAGAAGATGCCGAGGTTCTCATACATCCTTGCCTGCGCCATCCAGAGCTGGGCGTTTGGGCCCAGAAGGGCTTCTGCCTCTTGGAAACAGGCTTTTGCCTCGCCATACCGGAAAATGTTCGTATACAGTTCGCCGAGCAGACGGTAGGCATGGCCTGTGCGCCTGTTGTCGCTGTTGATTTCCGTGACGAACTTCAAGAGCCGGTAGTCCAGTCGGTCTTCCAGCGCAGCGACGGGTTGCCGCTTGTTTCCGCAGAGCGACAGCTCGAAGTTGCTCACGAAGACAATCACCACTGCTGCGAAAAGCGGGGCGATGTGCGATTTCTTGACCGCCCGTCTGTGGGGGGCGGCCAGCAGGTGTTCCAAGAACAGACGGGCCAGCACAAAGTACTCCTGCTTCGCCAGCATATCGTCCTGCGGGCGCAGGGGGAGCAGCTTGTCCAGTGCTCCAAGTACCTTCTCGATGGTCGGCTCATTGATGGGCCTCATCTTCAGGAAGAAGTCGGCTGTCTGTGGCGGTGCCACGATGGTATGGTGGTCCAGTGTGATCCAGTGGAGCAAGCACAGCTTTTCAATGGACGCGTGGAAGTCCCTTGCATGGACGGGCTGGAGAACCTGAAACACCGTTTGCTCTGAGATGCCCTCTGCAGCCACAATGGAGAGAAATGAAGAGAGCCGTTTCTCTTCCTCCGACAGGCTTTGCCAGCACATCTGATAGTAATTGTTACTTTTCATATTATATGTAATTCAAGTTCTGGAGCTTGAAGGTTGTTAGGTCAGGGTCGCTTCGCCCCCAGGTGGATATGGTTATCAAGAGGCGTTCGCATTTGAAAGCAAGCTTGGCCCAGCCTCACTTGAAACAAACTTAATTACCCCATAATCTCCGAGAGTCAATAGGTGTAGGAATGGGCGGCCAGGGCTACTTGAGCCCGACGGCCGCCTGGATGATTGTCAGCCAAAGGCTGCGGAAGTCTTCCATCTCTTGCAGGTCGGCGTGCTATGGCTTCGGGCATTTTCTGTGAGGCATGGACATGGGCTGGGGCTTGCGTAACAAGTTGCCTTTCGGAAGAGGTTGTGTCTTGGTCTGAATGCGTTTGTCGATTCGTTGAGATTTGAGCAGGGAGGTTTGGTAGGCACGCGTTCTAATCAGGGTGCTTTGTCTGTCTCGTTCTCTCTGGATAGCATAGTGGGCCCGCACCATACTGGATGCTGTTGCCATCGGTGCACGGTCGAGGAGGACCTTCATGCAGCGCGTGAAGCCACATCCCTGGGCGGAACAACTTGTCGTGGGCCATGCAAAGGCACAGCAGACGACGAGGACGACGAGGATAAGATTCTTTTTCATAATTGGAATGAGTTTGTAAGTGAATAATTCTCTCGTTCCCGTTGGAGACCGAGCCCTCGTTTGAGGAGTGCCCGTTGAAGATTTCGCTTCTTCCCGTAGCTCTAAGATGCCACTAAACGGGCGGTGAAAACCTTTTATGCTGATTTCTGCTGCAAAGCTACGGCAACCCGTCCTGCGCCGCGCCCCCAAAAGCTATGGCGGATTGTTGAGATGAAACGTCGGAATGCGCTGAGTTTCAGTGAAACAAAAATCCCCATACCTATGGGATGTATGGGGATGGCGGGGAATTCTGTGTTTTTTGCGGGTTGGAAGACGCCGCGAGGGGCGATGGGCCTAAAACTCGAGGTCGGGCATCTTCTCTCCAAACCGTGTCTGGCTCGGCGGATTCTTCCCGAGCCTGTCGCGTTCGATGCCTACGCTGTTGCAGGCTTCGTCGGCCCACTTTCTCTCGTCGGCAAAACCTTTCTTCGCCTTGTGCATGAGGTGGAGGATGAAGGTGTTGTGGCCTTTGTCCCACAGCGGCTTGAAGTAGGCGTGGACGATGCAGTTGCGCAGAAAGTTGAAATCCACGTATTCCGGGATGATGTGGTTGTTGTGGAGAAAGGCGTGAACCTGCACGAGGTTCTTGGGCCCTTTCGCCCGGAACGGGTATTGAACCATGCTGCTCCAGTCCACCTGTTCGGCTTCGGGATTCCATGGCCTGCCCGCGATCTTGACGGTCAGGACAAACGACTTCTTCACCTCCTCTCCTTGATAGAGATGGACGAAGCAGCCGAAATTGTTCGCGTCAAATAGTTCATCGACATAGACGACGAAGTCCTCCTGTACCATTTCGTCCGTGATGGTGACGGCCTTCGTCTCGTCGCCCACGATGTGGAGGTGCTTGGAGTGTTCGCTTGGCATGATTTCGAGCTGAAGCCTCACCCGGTCGCCCAAGCCCAGGCAGCCCAGGTCCCGGGCGTTGATGTGTACCTCCGTTCCCGGATTGGCACTGGCGCGGACCTCAGGCTTCTCCGCCTCGTAGTGGATGAACACATTGATGAGGACGAAGGACTTCTTCTCTGTGGCCAAGGGCGCATAGACGGAGGCTTTCTTCTGGCCCAGCCGCACGGAATCGTCGTCGTATTGCTCATCTTCGGGATTTCCCGCTGCCGCTTCCTGGCCCAGCCGGAGGCCCTCCATGTAGTTGAAGTGGTAGTCCTTGTCCTTGTTCTCCTCCACGAGGTCTACCACAAAGGGATAGGCCACGAGGCGAACGGCCAGTCGGGTCGTCTCCCGGGCCACTTGCACCAGACACCCGGGGCAGCGCTGCTTGATGGCCTCCTTTGCCGATGCGCTGAAGCAGGAGGAGAAGTCGAGGACACCACTGAAATCCGCGGGAAGGCTCTGCACAAAACGCTCCACGGAGAGGTCGCCGTCGGCGAGGCGGAGTATATTCGCGTCTGCGTCATGGTGGGCCACCACGATGACGATGTCGTACCCCGTGATGTGCCCTAAGTCCTCGGGATGAATGCGCTCCCGCACCTCAACGCCTTTCTCGCGGAGCTGGTTCACGCACCAGGCGGCCAACTCTGTGTATGCTTCAAACTCCTTGCTCCGGGGCAGGGAAATGAGAAAGAGTATCTTCATATTCGCCATAGAGGTAGGTAGGATAGTCGTTGCAAAATGTTGGACAGTCGTTGTCGAACAGGAAGAGGATGAAGCCGAAGTCGGTCTCTTGGATTTCTGCCTTGAACGCCTTCAGCGGTATCTGGTGCTTGACGATTTGCCGCCTCATCTCCAGAATCATCTGTTCCCGCTTGTTGGCCGGCATGGGCCGGGCCGCATCCTCGGGCTCGTGCGGGGTGGGCGCGGCCTGCGTTGCTGCTTGGAAGCCACGCTCTTCGCTTGCTGCTGGAACGAAGGGACGGATGGGTGTTTCGGTTGGGGGGAAGACAGAGAGCCAGTGGGGCGAAAGAGGACTTGTACAGCTGAAAGGATTTTCCTGCAACTCATTGCGAAGGTGTATGTGGAAATTTTCTGATGCCTTTATCTCCGGGGTGAACCTTTCTGTTTCATTCGTCAGTCTTTGGTCAAGTTTGCTGAATTTTCCTGAAACTCTCGGCACGTAGCCCCAACGGAGGCTGCTTTCGGGGACTTTTTGGGACATAGTGTGCCCCCCACCGCATATTCCTCTCCACCCAGGAATCGCTTTGCCCGCTATTCCCTTTCCCGTGGCTTTCCCCATTTTCCCAAGCCCCTTGAATAGTTTTATAGGAAATCCTCCATAGCCCAAAGGGGCATCGGTAATGATCCACGAAGGAGTTTGCACCCAAGAAGCGCCGTGCTCCGCTGAAGTCCTGACGCCTGCCTTTTGGAAGATGTGAGCGATGCTCATGTACATGGCCGTGCGTACCAGTTCGGGGTTGTTCAGGTCGGCAAAATAGCAGTAGGCAGCATGGCTCATCGCGCTTTGCTTGGACAGCAGCGTGTCGCTGGCCGACCAATAGCAAATGGGAAGGCTACCTGTCTGAATTACGGGGTAGAATCCGAGAGCTCCAGATTCCACAAACTCCGTTTGCCATAGATATAGCGTGGAATCTCCCAATTCGTGTGCCACACCCTTCGGGAAAAGAACCTGCTGTGGACGGGGATAATCGAGGGTGTACTCCTTGACGCTACCGTTCTCGCTCCAGGACTTCAGGAACCAGTCGGTCAGCACCATGAGGTTGCCCATCTCCGTGTTCTCCAGTTGGGGACTCATCAGGATGGGCGTCGCTACCGTCGTGTCGTTCACCGTGGTCAGGCTGTCCCTGTCGAAGAAGAGGAATGGGGGCTCCTGCACAGCGGCCAGCGGGAGGATGGTTTCGCTCCGCAGGGGCGGGAGGATATGGACGGGCACTTCGCGTTCGCGGCCCACAATGGCCATTCGGCCTTTCAGGCAAAAAGTGGCCAAAATCAGGTCGCTGTCCAAGGCAAACTTGCGGGCATTCACCAAGAAGGAGTCGTCGGCGAGGAAGTCTTTGTCGGTGTCGAAGACCCAGGCAATCATCCCCCGGCGTTCACTATAGTATATCTCATTGCTCTGGGCCATCTTTCCCAGCATGGGGTATGCAAAAGACCGGCTGCCGGTGGAGCCATCGGGGCCTTTCACCAAGAACCGCTGGAAGAGGATGCTGTCCAAGGGGCAGGAAAGGTTCAGGGAAACGGGGGAGAAATAAACGTGTGGGGCGGGATGGTCTAAGTCTGTGTAGGATGGCTTGTAGCTGGTGCGATAAAGGAGCTGGAACGCCTCTTGCTCAAACTTCCGGAATTGTCCACTGTCCAATTTCACGCAACCGACAGCGTCCGTCAGTTGTCCGTCAATCCCGAAGCGCTGATACTTCAAGGCCATCTGCCCGTGGTATTTCTCAAAGAGTTGCCGCAGGGTCTCTTCCTTCACCCAATGGTTGGGTTCGCTCATGACAAACACGCAGGTGTCGCCCCAGTGTTTGAGTCCCACAGTCTGGTAGCCAAACGGGTGGATGTCACGGAATTCCCGCCAAGTCTGTTCCATCAGTTGCTCGGCGACGGAATCGCAGGTCGCCTCCTGGCCCGACAGGTGGAAAGGGTTGGCTATAGCCAGCGCGACCAGGCATTTTTGAAAGAGGTTCATAGCTGTATCAGTGAGGGTCCAAGGAAGGGGTTTGCTGGATTGCGGGAACGGGGCAGCGGGCTGCCAAGGCCGCGCGCTGCCTGCCCCCCCCGTAAAGTGGGGTTGCATCTAACGGCGCCCGAACGGTCGGAGCTGGCCTCAGAGCGTCTGGAGCAGGGTCGGCGTTTGGCGCGGCAGCGGGTCCACTTTCAGGCCCCCGGGCAGGCCGGGCGCGTAGCCCGCTTCCTCCAGCGCCTCCGTGACTGTGGCCAGCGCCTTGGCGGGCTGGTTGTTTTCCGCGCTGAGGTGGCAGAGCCACACCTGCCGGATGCGTTCGGGATTGAGGTGCTGCGCCAGGAAGCGCCCCGTCTCGGCATTGCTGATGTGGCCGCGCTCCCCGCGGATGCGTCGCTGCAGGCGGGGCGGGTAGCTGCTGTGGGCGAGCATCTCCTCGTCGTAGTTCGATTCAATGATCAGGTGCGTGGCTTCGCCCGCGGCTTGCTCCATCTCGGGCGTGAAGTGGCCGATGTCCGTCATCACCACGATGCACTTCTCTTCCACGCGGATCACGTAGCCGTTGTTGTCCGCACTGTCGTGGGGCACGGCAAACGAGCGGATTTCAAACGGGCCGAGCTGTAGCGGCGCGTCGCCCCGCTCGTAGGGGTTCTGCTGGGCGGCGGGCACCTTTTTCGAAAGATAGTGGTTGCGCATCATCGACGTGTGGACCAGTTTCGACGTGTAGACGGGCAGGCGGAAGTCGATGGAAAGCTGGGGCACGCCCTTCACGTGGTCCGTGTGGTCGTGCGTGACCAGGATGGCCTGGATTTGGGCCAGCGGCAGTCCGTAGTTGGAGAAGTGCTGCTTGAACTTTCGGAAACTGATGCCCAAATCTATGAGCAGGCCGTAGCCGTCTTTGAGCAGATAGTAGCAGTTACCGCTGCTGCCCGAACAGATGGATATGAATTGAAGCATGGGTTGAGGAGATGCGATTGCGTTAAGAGTGATGTCGCCCGGCGGGGAGGCGGGGGCGGCGGCATCAGAAGGGGAGGCCCACGGCAAAGTGGATGGCCATGTCGCGCTTCAGGCTGGGCCGCGTGAAGGGGTAGTGGAGGCGTCCCGTGGCGGCGGGGTTGATGGCCTTGAAACCCGCATCGAGTCGCAGGATGAAGTAGTCGAAATTCATGCGCACGCCCAAGCCGTAGGCCACGGCAAGGTCCTTGATGAAGGAGTTCCAGCGGAAGCGGGCGCCCTTCAGGTCGGCGTAGTCGCGCGTGTTCCACACGTTGCCCGCATCGATGAAGAAGGCCCCGTGGAGTTTCCAGAAGAGATACGTGCGCCACTCCACGCTCAAGTCGAGCTTCAGGTTGCCCGTCTGGTTGATGAAGTCGATTTTGCCGTCCTTCCCCTTATACGAGCCCGGGCCCAGTTCGCGTACGCCCCAGCCTCTCACGCTGTTGGCGCCGCCCGCGAAGTAGCGCTTCTCGTAGGGCAGGATGTTGGAGTTGCCGTAGGGGATGCCATAGCCGAAGGCCACGTGCCACGCCAGCGAGTTGCCTTCGCCCAGAAGGAAGCTGTGGGCGTAGTCGAAGTCGAACTTCACGTATTGCGAGTAGGCTATGCCGAAGAGTTCGTAGTTGCCGGTGGAGGCATTCTTCTTGCTTTTGAAGAGCTTGGAGAGTCCGTAGAGCACATTGCCCGCGATTTCAACGCCCGCCTTCAGCTGGAAGCCGTTGGTCTGGTAGAGTCCCATGGGTTGAGAGGATGCGTCGCGCTGGGAGTTGTAGGTGAAATAGTAGCCCGACTTCATGATGAAGAGGTTCTCGTAGCTCGCGCGCACCACGGAGTAGTATGGGTCGTCGCCTTCGAGGTATTCTTTGCGGAACGTGTCGGAAATCCACGGCATGTACACGTAGTTCACCGAAATCAGGTCAGCGCGGTGCTGGATGCGCGGTTGGGCCAGGTGGGTCCACCGGTAGGTCCAGGCTCCCGTGAGCACGCGGCGGTGGAACTCGGGGCGGTCCTGCATGTCGTACATGACCTGAGCCTCGGACGTGCCTTTGATGAACCGCTTATCGTTGAAGGAGACGAAGGGCACGAGCAGGGTGGGGAAGCGCAGGTTGCTCTCCACGCTCCACTCCGTGTAGTTCTGGTTGGCGTAGCCTTCCAGTCCCGTGATAGCCTCGTAGGCCCCGCGGAACTTCAGCGTGAACTGTTCCGAAGCGTGGAAGAGGTTGCGGTTGGTGTAGCTCAGCGCCATGGCCGCGCCCAAGTCGCCCGAAGTGTTCGTGCCCTCGATTTCCATTTCGAAACCGTGGGGCTTGCTTCGTCCCGGTGTGATTTCGCAGAGCAGTTCGTCGGGGCTTTCCTTGGCGGGCTGGATGCGGAGCGAGGTGAAGCTCACCGCGGGCAGGGCATTGAGGTTGGAGTAGGTGGCCTGCACTTGCCGCTCGTTGTAGATGCTGTCGCGGCGCGGCGCCACGTGGGTCACGTAGACGCGTTTGTTCATGTGGCTGTGAGGTCCCGTAACGATGCGGAGTCCGTGGTATTCGACCGTGTCGTCGAGCAGTTTCTCGTCGAGCAGCGGTTCCTCCACGATGCGCACTTCACCGAAGCGCTGGCGGCGGTACACGCGGGAAGAGTCGATGCCCGCAGGCCGACAGAAGCGCAGGGTCACTTCCGCCGCGAGCGAGCCGCGGAGCGTGTCGATGTCGTAGGAGATGAAATCGTTGTTTAGAAAATAATATCCCTTGTTGCGCAGGGCGTGGATGATGCGTGCGCGTTCGTCCGAGAGTTTGTTGATGTCGAGGGGCATGCCCGGGCGAATGAGTGAAGCCTTTGCGTCCTCCTTGAATGCCTGTTCCATTTCCTCGTCGTCGAAGGTCTGTTTCCATTCGCTGATGTAGTAGCGCGGGCCGGGGTGGAGCACGTAGGTCACGCGGCGTTTGTGGCGTCGCGTGGAGGTCAGCGTGTCGGCCTCGGCGTGGAGGTAGCCCGCGTTGTTCATGGCGATGACCATGGCCCGTCTGCCCCCTTCTGTCTGAGTGGGGTCAAACACCACGGGCGGTTCGCCGATTTTGCGCATCAGTTTGGAGAACCCCTTGCTTTCGCGGGTAGAGTCCGCCTTGGAGAGGCAGTAAAGTCCGAGCGGCACTTTCACGAGCGAGAACCACTTCGTGTTGGGCTCTTGGCGCACGTAGGAGCGGTAGGGCGAAGTCTTGAACTGCTTGTTGTCCGCTTTGAGTTCCACGTGGGTGAGCACCTGTTCGCCGGGGTGCAAAAACTTTTTTGAACTGCACGAAGCGAGCAGGCCAATCATCCCCGCGCAAGCCACCGCCTTCAGCCCCTTGAGGCCAAAGTGCGAACAGAAGGTCAGAATATGTTGAGCAAATGCATTCATTGAGGGTTTGCTTCGAGCGTTAGAGGTGCAAAGATAGTGCAAACCGAATGCAGAGCAAAAGGAAAGGCGATAGGATTTACTTTTGCTCTGCTGAGGTGCCGCCTATCTTATCCAAGGATAGTGCAAGGCGAGAGCAGAGCAAAAGGAAAGGCGAAGGAATATCGTGGCGTTCAATATAAAGGGCTGAAAGTCCTTTCTTTAGCCCCCAGCCCATGGCAACGCCTTGGGCAAACCGAATGCAGAGCAAAAGGAAAGCCGCGTGAAATAGCTGAGGCTGCGAACGTCCAAGGAATTTCTTGGATAACGTTCGCAGCCTCATTTTCAAAAAGTGCGGAAACTAACTGCGGCTCACGGCCTTCACGCCCTTCACCGTGCGGAGCTTCTTGATGAGCGCCGTGAGGCGTTGCGTGTCGTCCACCATCACCGTGAGAATGCCCGAGAAGAGCCCATCGTGCGAGTCGATGTTGATGCTGCGGAGCATGATGTGCTCCTCTTTCGAGATAATCGACGTGATGTTGTTCACAATGCCGAGGTCGTCGTGTCCCACCACGTGGAGCGTAATCGGGTAAGAGCCCTGTCCCTTGCCCGCCCAGCGTGCTTTCACGATGCGGTAGCCGAAGCGTTCGCGCAGGGCAGGCGCGTTGGGGCAGCCCACACGGTGGATTTTGATGCCGCCGCTCACTGTGACGAAGCCAAACACCTCGTCGCCGTAGACCGGGTTGCAGCAGCGGGCGAGCTGGAAGTCCAGGCCCTTCAGGTCGCGGCCGATGACGAGTTCGTCCTCCTCGCCCTTCGCCTTGGTGCCGATTTCGCTCTCCATGTTGAACTCCTCCGCCGAGCGCACTGCGGCACGTTCGGCTGTGCCCTGTTCGCGGCGTCCGAGTTCGGCATAGAGGTCCAGCAGGCGGTTCGTTTCGAGACGGTTCTCGCTGATGGCCTTGAAAAAGTCGAGGCTTTCCTTGAAGCCCGCCTTTCGGATGAGCTGGTTGATGAGCGCCTCGTCCCACTCCACCTTGCGGTTCTTCATTTTGCGCTCCAGCATTTCCTTGCCCAGCGCACTTTCGTGTGCCGACAGTTCGCGCACCGCCGCACGTATTTTCGCTTTCGCGTGGCTCGAGCGTGCGATGTTCACCCACTCCGCCTTCGGCGTCTGGTTGTTTTGCGTGAGGATTTCCACCGTCTTTCCGCTTTCCAGTTCCTGACGGATGGGATAGTTCTTCCCGTCGATACGTCCGCCCACGCAGTGGTTGCCGACGCCCGAGTGGATGGTGTAGGCGAAGTCCAGCACCGTAGCGTGCGGCGGCAGGCGGTAGAGGTCACCTTTGGGCGAGAACACATAGACGTCCTTCTCCTTCAGGTCCGAAGCCAGGCTTTGCGTCAGCAGCGATTCGTTGCCCGTTTCCAGGGCCGAGCGGATGTCCGCCAGCCACGCGTCCACGCCTCCGCCGCTGCTCTTCACGCCCTTGTAGCGCCAGTGGGCGGCCAAGCCATGCTCGGCGATTTCGTCCATGCGCTCCGTGCGGATCTGCACCTCCACCCATTTCTCTTCCGGTCCCTTCACCGTGATGTGCAGGCTCTCGTAGCCGTTGCTCTTCGGCACGGTGAGCCAGTCGCGCAGTCGCTTCAGGTTGCTTTCGTACTTGTTCGTGATGAGGGAGAACACCTTCCAGCACTGCTCCTTCTCCTTCTGGGGCGGCGCATCGAGGATGATGCGGATGGCGAAGAGGTCATACACGCCGTGGAAGCCGCATTGCTGCTTCTTCATCTTCTGCCAGATGGAGTGGATGCTCTTCGTGCGCCCCTTCAGGTGGTAGCGCAGTCCCTCCGCGTCGAGCATCTTGCGGATGGGCGCCGTGAAGCGTTCGATATAGGCGTCGCGGGAGCGCTTCGTGGCGTTGAGGCTGTCCTTGATGAGGTAGTAGGCATCGTGTTCGAGATATTTCAGGCTCAGGTCTTCCAGTTCACTTTTCAGCTTGTAGAGGCCCAGTTTGTGGGCCAACGGGGCATAGAGGAAAGCCGCCTCGGTCGACACCCGCCGGCGCGCCTCGTCGTTGTCCGCGTCCTTGATGGAACGCATGAGGCAGACGCTGTCGGCGATGAGCATCAACACGATGCGCATGTCGCCCGCCTGGGCAATGAGCAGGTTGCGGAAATTGTCGGTGCGCATGGCCTCCGTTTTCACCTCCAAGGCCTCCACCCTGAGAAACGCCTGCAGCGCGGCGGCCACCTCTTTGCCGAAGAAGCGTTCGGTAGTCTGGGCCTGGGCCATGTCGTGGACGACGGCGCGGAGCAGGAAAGCTGTGAGCACAGGGCCGCGCAGGCCGATTTCCTCCACGGCCAGCGCGATGGTTTGCAGGGCCAAGACCACGCGGTTCTGGTCAAATTCGTTGGTGGGCAGCGTCTCGCTCGCGGCGATGGTGCTTTCGAGATAGTCCGCCAACTGGCGCGCCTCGTGGTGTGCGGGGCGGGCGTGTTCGTTGCGCAAGATGGGCAGGAGCGCCTGGATGCAATCGTTGCGCAGACTGCTATGGTTGGGAGAAAGGAGCGGTTGCGTCATAAAGTCGGAGTTTAAGTTTCTGTGAAGTTTTCTTTGGGAAAAGGGAGTGGGTTGGAGAGGTCGTCTCCGCCAGCCTTGGCTTGGCAGGGGCGTTACTCAGCGCGAGTCGTTTCCGTTCAGCCAATGGTCAATCAGGCGGCGGGCCAAGCTCACGCGGCCCGGGATTTCGGGCATGTGGTCGCGGTCGAACCATCCGCCTTTCTTCAGTTCCGAGCGTTGCAGTTCGAGGGTGCCGTCGGCATATTCGGCCGTGAAGCCCACCATCAGCACCGACGGGAAAGGCCAGGGCTGCGAGGCAAAGTAGCGCAGGTTGCGGATGTGCAGGTGGGTCTCCTCCCACACCTCGCGGTGGACCGTCTCCTCGAGCGTTTCGCCCGTTTCGACGAAGCCTGCCACCAGTCCCATGTAGTCCCGCTTGAAGTTCTTGCTCTGCACGAGCAGGATTTCGCGGCCTTCGTTGCGCGTGACCGCCACGATGACCGCCGCCGCGGGCGAAGGCCAGATTTCCCGGCCGCAGTGGGTGCAGCGCTTGGAAATGTCGGTGTGCCATTCCATCGGTCCGCCACAGACGCCGCAGTAGCGCGTGGTCGAATGCCAGTGGAGCAGTTCGCGTGCCTTGCCTGCCAGCCGGTAGAGCGGGGCGGGAAGGATGGAGAAGCTGTTGCGCAGACCTACCAACTGCCACGCGTCGCCCAAGTCCGTGCGCAGGAGTTGCGCCGCGAAGCACGGGCATCCCTCGTGGGCGGGCAGCGGGCGCAGCGGGCCCGTCGCGTCTGCGGGGAGGGGCGAAACGTCGCCGCGGGGCAGCTCACCGTTTGGCGAGAGCAGCAGGTTGTCTGAGTAGAAGAAAAAGTAGTAATTCATGTCTCGGATTTTCTCGCATCAGAACGGTTGAAGAGGATTGGAAATCAGGGCAGACAGGCTTTGATTGGGTAAAATATCGGGACAAACCAAGCCAGCGCGGTTACGCTTGCAACCCTTCGGTTTTGCCATCTGCCTACCCCGATTCCGCCATTTTCCTTTACTCCGTGCAATCCTTGAGTCGGTGGGAGATGCGCATGGCGCAGAAGTTCGGTCCGCACATGGTGCAGAACTCGCCGTTCTCGAAGTGCGCGTCCTTGTAGTATTTGAGGGCCAGCTCAGGGTCGAGGCTGAGGTTGAACTGGTCCTTCCAGCGGAACTCATAGCGTGCTTTCGAGAGCGCGTTGTCGCGCACCTGCGCGCCGGGGTGTCCTTTGGCCAAGTCTGCCGCGTGGGCCGCAATCTTGTAGGTCACGACACCCGTGCGCACGTCTTCGCGTCCGGGCAGGGCGAGGTGTTCCTTCGGCGTCACGTAGCAGAGCATCGCCGTGCCGAGTGCGCCGATGATGGAGGCACCGATGGCCGAGGTGATGTGGTCGTAGCCCGGGGCAATGTCCGTCACGAGCGGGCCGAGCGTATAGAAGGGCGCTTCGTGGCACTTCTCGATTTGGCGCGACATGTTCTCGGGAATCTTGTGCATGGGCACGTGGCCCGGTCCCTCGATGAACGCCTGCACACCCTTGGCCCAGGCCCGCGTGACGAGTTCGCCCATCGTGTCGAGTTCGGCGAATTGCGCCGCGTCGTTGGCGTCGTAGATCGAGCCCGGGCGTAGGCCGTCGCCCAGCGAGATGGCCACGTCGTATTGCGCGCAGAGGTCACAGATGTCGTCGAAGTGTTCGTAGAGGAAACTCTCGCGGTCGTTCTGCAGGCACCATTCGGCAATGATGCTGCCGCCGCGGCTCACCATGCCCGTCATGCGGCCCTGCGAGAGGTGGATGTTCTTGCGGCGGATGCCACAGTGGATGGTGAAGTAGTCCACGCCTTGTTCGCACTGCTCCACCAGCGTGTCGCGGAACAGCTCCCAGGTGAGGTCCTTGGCCACACCGTGAACCTTCTCCATGGCCTGGTACATGGGCACCGTGCCCACGGGCACGGGACAGTTGCGCACAATCCATTCGCGCGTCTCGTGGATGTTGTCGCCCGTGGAGAGGTCCATCAGCGTGTCGCCGCCCCACTTGCAGCTCCAGACCGCTTTCTCCACCTCCTCCTCGATGGTCGAGGTGGTCGCACTGTTGCCAATGTTCGTGTTGATTTTCACGAGGAAGTTGCGGCCGATGATCATCGGTTCCGCCTCGGGGTGGTTGATATTAGCCGGGATGACGGCGCGTCCCGCAGCCACCTCGTCGCGCACGAACTCCGGCGTGATGTGCGTGTCGATGCCCAGTTCGCGGCAGTTCATGTTTTCGCGGATAGCCACGTATTCCATTTCGGGTGTGACGATGCCCTGCTTGGCCAGCGCCATCTGCGTGATCTTCGCGCCGGGAAGCGCACGAAGGGGCAGGTGGTGGTGGGCAAAGCGCAGGTGGTCGAGCGAAGCGTCTGCCAGACGTTCGCGGCAGTAGGCCGAGGAAAACTCCGGGAGCTGTTCCACGCCGCCGCGCTCCTTGATCCACGCCTCGCGAAGGCGCGGCAGACCCTTCTTCAGGTCGATTTCCACCTTCGGGTCGGAGTAGGGGCCGCTCGTGTCGTACACCACGACGGGCGCGTTCTCGGAAAAATGTTTTTCCCCGTTGGCGTCTTTCGTCACCGTCGGCGTCAGGTTGATTTGGCGCATGCCCACGCGCAGTTCGGGGTAGCGTTCGCCGTGCAGGTAGATTTTCTCGCTGCTCGGGTAGCTTATTTTCATGTTGTGGTCAGTCATGTCGGTATGATAGAAAAGAAATCGTAATCGAGAGAGGAGGCCAAAGAGCCACCTTGGGTTAAGCCTCTTCGTCCAAGTGGAGGAAGCGCTGCATCATGGCCGCGGGGTCGGCCGCACGCATCACGGCGCCGCTCACCGCCACCCCCTGCACACCCGCATCGAGCAGCGGCATCACGTCAGCCGGCTCAATGCCGCCGATGGCACACACGGGGATGCGAAGGTTCTCCTCGTGCCAGCCCTGCATGATGGCCCGGTAGCCTTCGAGGCCCAGGGTCGGTGCCAGCCGTTCCTTCGTCGTCGTGAAGCGGAACGGGCCGAGACCCACGTAGTCGGCACTCTGGCGGCGCAGGCGGCGGATGTCGTCGAGCGTATTGGCCGTGCCGCCGATGAGGAAGCCTTCGCCCAGCAGGCCGCGGGCCTCGTCGACGGGCATGTCGTTCTTGCCGAGGTGAACGCCGTCGGCCTCAATCTTCTGGCAAAGCTCCACGCGGTCGTCGAGTACAAACGTGGCTCCCGCCTTGCGGCAGGCTTCGAGCAGTCGCCGCGCGATGGGTTCGGCCTCCTCGTCGGAAGCTCCCTTCATGCGGAGCTGAATCCATTTGCATCCGCCCTCCAGCGCTAAGAGGGCCGACTGTTCGTGGCTGAGCGTTTCGGTGCAATGCGTGATGAACTGAACGGGTATCATGGGCAAGGTTCGAGTTTAGAGTTTGAGAGATGAAGCCCCCGAAGGCCGCGCAAGAAAGGCAAAACCGAGGGGAACCCTTTGGTTGCGCTGGGCTGCGGCTTGTCCTTCGCGGACAGTGTGCCGCGCTGCCCGCGGGGCGGTATTAGAATGCAAAGTTAAGCCAAACGGAAGGGCAAGCAAAGCGTTTGGAAGACTTTCTTTGCAATGCCGCGTCGCGGAGCGTGTGCGCAAAGCCTTCAACAGCCTTTCCAAAGCCAGGGATTGAATTTTCAAAGCCAGGGATTGAATTTTCAAAGCCAGGGATTGAAAATCCAAAGCCAGGGATTGAATTTTCAAAGCCTGCGATTGAATTTTCAAAGCCAGGGATTGTCCGTCCGCCCCGTCGCGTCAGAAACGCCAGGCGCAGTAGACGCCCGCCGCCTCGCGTCCCCAGGCAACGGGAGCAAGCGTGAGGTTCGCTTTGCGCGCAAACGGCCGCGTCAGGAGCAGGCCGCTCGCCGCACCCAGCAGCGCACCGCCCGCCACGTCCCAGCCGTCGTGTTTCTTCGCGTAGACCCGTCCCCACGCCACGTAGCCCGCTACGGCGTAGGCCGGCACGCCCCACTGCCAGCCGTAGCGGCGGCAGAGGAAGGTGGTCCCGTTGAAAGCCACGGCCGAGTGGGTGCTGGGGAAGGCGTGGTGGCCCGAGTGGTCGGGGCGGTCTTTCTCGACGAGAGCTTCCAGGGCATAGTTCGCCGCCAGGGTCGTGGCCGAGGTGATGGCCCATTGCTTCATGCCCTCGCGGTCGTGGTCGAGCCAGGCTTTCACCAAGCCCGTGGCAGAGGGGAGGAGGCAGAGTGCATCGGTCGAGCGGTCTACGAACTTCTTCTGCGCCGTGGCCGACAGGACGCAGGCCAACGTGGCCGCGCAGGCGAAGGCGCGCAACAGGCGGGGGGAGTGGGGGAGTGGCTTCACGCGTGTATATATATTAAAGGAGTGGATGTCGCCGCACTGTGCGGTGCGGGCTGCGGCGGCGATGCAAAAGTAGGACGAACCGTGGAGAAAAGCCGCGGCGTGGGGGCGGATTTTGCGTCAAAGGGAATGATTTTTCAAATTCTGTTGCATAAAACCGCAATTCTGCTGTATAAAATGGAAAAAGAGCGGTCGGACTTTGCGTTGCATTTACATTTTGTTGTATCTTCGCCGCCGTTATCGCGCATTTTTACAATACAAAAACCCGAGCGCTCACAGATTGCTCAAACCAAGGATTCTTGGCAACAAAGACTCTCACAACGTATGACGGACAAGAAGGACTATCTCATCTACAAGCTGGCTGACAACATGAAGGGGTGCATCAAAATCGATGCCGACCTGTTCCGTAAACTCGACGTGAAGCGCGGATTGCGCAACGAGGACGGGACGGGCGTGTTGGTGGGACTCACGAACATCGGCAACGTCGTGGGCTACGAACGCACCGCCGACGGATTGCAGCCCATCGAAGGTCGCCTCTACTTCCGCGGCTACGAAATCGCTGACCTCACCCGCGCCATGCTCGAGGAGGAGCGATTCGGCTTTGAAGAAGTGGCCTATCTGTTGCTCTCGGGACGCCTGCCCGACGCCGAGGAACTCGAACAGTTCCGCCTGCTCTTGGTGGACAATATGCCCCTGATGTCGAAAACGATGCTCAATATCGTCGAACTCGAGGGCAGCGACATCATGAACATCCTGGCCCGCAGTGTGCTCGAACTCTATACCTACGACGAGAACCCCGACGACATCTCGCGCGACAACCTCATGCGGCAAAGCATCGAGCTCACGTCGAAATTCCCCACCATCATCGCGTACGCCTACAACATGCTGCGCCACAAGATGCTCGGACGCTCGCTCCACATCCGCCACCCCAAAGAGGATTTTTCACTGGCCGAAAATTTCCTCTATATGCTCGTGGGCAACAACTACACGCGTCTCGACGCCAGAACCCTCGACCTGTTGCTCGTTTTGCAGGCCGAACACGGCGGCGGTAACAACTCTACGTTCACCGTGCGCGTGACATCCTCGACCTGCACCGACACCTATTCCTCCATCGCCGCCGGCATCGGCTCGCTCAAGGGACCGAAACACGGTGGGGCGAACATCCGCGTGCATCACATGATCGAGCACCTCAAGGACGTCATCGAGGACTGGGAGGACGAGGGAGAAATCTTCCGCTACCTCTGCAAGATGGTGCGCAAGGAAGCCTACGACGGCAGCGGCCTTATCTACGGTATCGGCCACGCCGTCTACACGCTCTCCGACCCCCGCGCCGTATTGCTCCGCGAGATGGCTGGCAAACTCGCCGCCGAAAAGGGACGCCTGAAAGAGTTTGAACTGATGAAACGCATCGAACGCCTTGCCGTACAGGCCGTCTACAGCGTGAAGGGCGAGGGCAAGAAGCTCTGCGCCAACGTGGACTTCTACTCGGGCTTCGTCTACGACCTCATCGGCCTGCCCGAAGAGATCTACACGCCGCTCTTCGCCATGGCGCGCATCGTGGGCTGGTGTGCACACCGCAATGAGGAACTCTGCTTCAACGGCCGGCGCATCATCCGCCCGGCTTACCGCTGCGTGGCCGACCCCAGCGACTACGTGCCCGTGAAGGAACGTTAGCCGCCGCGACATCGCAATGCTTTCTCCCAAAAGAAAACGACGCACCTACGGATAAAAAGTTCGCATAAAGACCTACGCATTCGACAAGAATACCTATTTTTGCGCCCATATTACTTAATCACACCTTAAAAACCGAATGGAACTGGATATCCTCACCGCCGTGTCGCCCGTGGACGGGCGCTATCGTTCTAAAACCGAAGCCCTCGCTCCTTACTTCTCCGAATACGCCCTGATGAAGTACAGGGTGCGCGTGGAAATAGAGTATTTCATCACCCTTTGTGAACTTCCCTTGCCCCAGTTGGCCGATTTCCCCCACGAACACTTCGCCACGCTCCGCGGCTTCTACGAGAATTTCTCCGAGGCCGACGCTGCGCGCGTCAAGGAAATCGAGAGCGTCACGAACCACGACGTGAAGGCCATCGAATACTTCATCAAGGAACAGCTCGACAAGGTGGGCGGAATGGATGCCTACAAGGAATTTGTGCACTTCGGCCTCACCTCGCAGGATATCAACAACACGTCGTTCCCCCTCATGCTCAAGGAGGCCGTGGAGCAGGTTTACCTGCCGCTCCTCCAGGAACTCATCGACCAGCTCAACGAGTATGCCGAAGCGTGGAAGGACATCCCCATGCTGGCCAAGACCCACGGACAGCCCGCCTCGCCCACGCGTCTCGGCAAGGAGGTGAAGGTATTCGCCTACCGCCTCGAACGCCAGGTGGAGCTGCTCAAGGCTTGCCCCCATTCGGCCAAGTTCGGCGGAGCGACGGGTAACTACAACGCCCACCACGTGGCCTATCCCGCCTACGACTGGAAGGCCTTCGGCGACCGCTTTGTGAGCGAAAAGCTCGGCCTCCAGCGCGAAGCCTACACGACGCAAATCAGCAACTACGACAACATGGCCGCCCTCTTCGACGCCATGAAACGCATACACACCATCGTCATCGACATGGACCGCGACTTCTGGCAATATGTCTCTATGGAGTATTTCAAGCAGCGCATCAAGAAGGGCGAAGTCGGCTCCAGCGCCATGCCGCACAAGGTGAACCCCATCGACTTCGAGAACTCCGAAGGTAACCTCGGACTGGCCAACGCACTGCTCGAGCACCTGAGCCGCAAACTCCCCATCAGCCGCCTCCAGCGCGACCTCACGGACTCCACGGTTATCCGCAACATCGGCGTGCCCATGGGCCACGCGCTCATCGCCTTCCACAGCTCGCTCAAGGGCCTGCGCAAACTCCTGCTCCACGAGGAGAGCATCCGCGCGGACCTGGACAACTGCTGGGCTGTCGTGGCCGAGGCTATCCAGACGGTGCTCCGCCGCGAAGCATACCCCCATCCCTACGAAGCACTCAAGGCGCTGACGCGCACCAACGAGGCCATGACGCCCGAGCGTATCCGCGAGTTTATCGACACGCTTGAAGTGAGCGACGCCGTCAAGGAGGAGCTCCGCGCCATCACGCCCCACAACTACACGGGTATCTAATTGAACACCATACACATCTATCCCGTTAGGGAAAATGCACTCACAGCAATCATAAACCTAAATCAAAAACAACAGAAACATGAGTGACGATTTCATGAACAACAACAGCCAAGGCCGTGACGGCTACAGCTGGCAGAATGAGGAAAATGGACACACGAACAGACCGCAGGGCGGTGGCCACACGCCGCGCCCGCGCATCAACCGCAACTTCCGTCCCGCCGGAAGCAGCGACTACAGTTCGCAGGGCGCGTCGCAGCAGGGCTCCTACCGCCCCCGCTATTCCGAACGCTCCGAAGGCGGCTACGGTTCGCAGCGCAACTACCGCTCCGACAACCCGCGCCAAGGCGGCTACCAGCCCCGTGAAAACCGCTGGGGCAAGCAGCGCTACGGTGGCGGCGACAACCAGGGCTGGCAGCCCCGCCAGCCGCGCCAGGGCTATGCGCCCCGCTACAATGCCGGCGGCGAAATGCACGAAACGGAGGGCGGCTACCAGCCCCGCCGTACCCAAGGCGGCTATCAGCAGCGCGGTGGTCAGGGCGGCTTCCGCCCGCGCTACAATGGCGGCGGCTACAACCGTCCGCAGCAGCGCCGTGGCAACTTCGACCCGCATGCAAAATACTCCCAGAAGAAACGTCTCGAATATAAGGAGGAGAACTACGACCCCACCGTACCCTTGCGCCTCAACAAGTTCTTGGCCAACGCCGGCGTGTGCTCGCGCCGCGACGCGGACAAGTATATCGAAGCCGGCGTGGTGAGCGTGAACGGCGCAGTGGTGACCGAACTCGGCGCCAAGGTGCTCCGCACGGACGAAATCCGCTTCCACGACAACTTGGTGAAGCTCGAGAAGAAGGTCTACGTGCTCCTGAATAAGCCCAAGGGCTACGTGACGACGAGCGAGGACCCCCAGAACCGCAAGACCGTGATGGACCTCGTCGCCAACGCCTGCCCCGAACGCATCTACCCCGTGGGACGTCTCGACCGCAACACGACGGGTGTGCTTCTCCTCACGAACGACGGCGAAATGGCTTCCAAGCTCACGCACCCCAAATTCCTGAAGAAGAAAATCTACCACGTGACCGCCGACCGCAACGTCAGCGCAGCCGACATCCAGCGCATCGCTGAAGGTATCACGCTCGACGATGGCCTCATCAAGGCCGACGCTGTCGAATACGCCCATCCCACGGACAAGAAGCAGGTGGGCATCGAAATCCACAGCGGCAAGAACCGCATCGTGCGCCGAATCTTTGAAAGCCTCGGCTACCACGTGACGAAACTCGACCGCGTCTATTTCGCCGGCCTCACGAAGAAAAACGTACGCCGCGGCGACTGGCGCTACCTCACCGAGAAGGAGGTGCAGATGCTGCGCATGGGCGCTTTTGAATAACCGGAATTTCCAGTCGGGCAGGGCAGAGGTGGCCGAAACGCCGCTTCGCTCCTGCCTGACTTGCCAATAGAGCAAAGGATTAAAGATTACTTACAACACGATGCAAAGAACAAAAATCGTAGACTTACTCCGTCGAACAGACTTCGGGGCAACCGTTTGTGTGAAGGGCTGGGTGCGCACGCGCCGCGGCAGCAAATCCGTTAACTTCATCGCACTGAACGACGGCAGTACCATCCTCAACGTGCAGATCGTGGCCGACGTGGAGAAGTTCGACGCCGAAATGCTCAAACTCATCACTACGGGCGCCTGTCTCGCCGTAGAGGGCACGCTCGTGGAGAGCCAGGGCGCAGGCCAGAGCGTGGAGGTGCAGGCCACCGCCATCGAGGTGCTCGGCACCTGCGGCAGCGACTACCCGATGCAGAAGAAGGGACAGTCGTTCGAGTATATGCGGCAGCACGCCCACATGCGCTTGCGCACAAACACCTTCGGCGCCGTCTTCCGCATACGCCACAATATGGCAATGGCCATCCACCGTTACTTCCACGAGCATGGCTTCTTCTACTTCAACACGCCCATCATCACAGCCTCCGACTGTGAAGGCGCAGGCCAGATGTTCCAGGTTACCACGCAGAACCTCTACGACCTGAAGCACACCGAAGACGGCAAGATTGACTATTCGGGCGACTTCTTCGGCAAGACGACGTCCCTGACGGTGAGCGGACAGCTCGAAGGCGAGCTCGGCGCCACGGCACTCGGCGCCATCTATACCTTCGGCCCCACCTTCCGCGCCGAAAACTCCAATACGCCGCGCCACCTCGCCGAGTTCTGGATGATCGAGCCCGAAGTGGCTTTCTACGACATCAATGACAACATGGACCTCGCCGAGGACTTCATCAAGTACTGCGTGCGCTGGGCGCTGGACAACTGCCAGGACGACCTTGCCTTCCTCAACAAGATGGTGGACAAGACGCTCCTCGAACGACTCCACTTCGTGGTCGAACACGACTTCGTGCGCCTCACTTACACCGAGGGCATCCAAATTCTGGAAGACGCCATCGCCGCAGGCCGCAAGTTCGAGTTCCCCGTACACTGGGGCGTGGACCTCGCCAGCGAGCACGAGCGTTACCTCGTGGAGGAACACTTCAAGAAACCCGTTATCCTCACGGACTACCCGAAGGAAATCAAGGCTTTCTACATGAAGCTGAACGAAGACGGCAAGACCGTGCGCGCCATGGACGTGCTCTTCCCGCAAATCGGCGAAATCATTGGCGGCTCGGAGCGCGAAGAGAGCTACGAGAAGCTCATGGCACGCATCGAAGAGCTGGACATCCCGATGAAGGACATGTGGTGGTATCTCGACACCCGCCGCTTCGGCACTTGCCCCCACTCCGGTTTCGGCCTGGGCTTCGAGCGCCTCATCCTCTTCGTGACGGGTATGCAGAACATCCGCGACGTCATTCCCTTCCCCCGCACCCCGAAGTCGGCAGACTTTTAGGCGGTTCGCGCGTCAAGCGTTCCGGACACGCCCCGAAGGAATTTAGGTTTTGCACCAAGCGTTCAACGCACGCCCCGAAGGGATTTAGGTTTTGCACCAAGCGTTCAACGCACGCCCCGAAGGGGCAATGAGCTCTCAGCCCAGGGCAAGCGAGCGTAGCGAGCGACACCCTGGGTTACCCGAAGCGTTCCAGACACGCCCCGAAGGAGCAAAAGCAAAGGCAGAAAGGTATCTGTCGCTGCTTTTGCCCCTTCGGGGCTACTTGTTTGTGCTTCTGGCTAACCCAGGGTGTCGTTCGCTACTCCCGCCTGTCCCGGGCTGAAAGCTCATTCCCCCTTTGGGGCGCGCATCGAACGCTTGTCAACTTGCTGACACCCGTCAGGAGGATTTGGGATGTGGATTGTCGGGAAAAGAAATACAATCAGCCCGCCGTGCGGAGGAAAAATCCGCGCGGCGGGCTGATTAGGTTATGCGGTCGCTGCTGGTTGGGGTAGGGGGAGCAGCGGCGGGCGGCGGTTTATGCCTTGCCCTGTTCGAGCTTCAGCGTCATCGTACACTGGTCGCAGACTTCCGTCGGGCCGAAGTACTGGATGGGGCCGGGATAAACGAAGCGCGTGTTGAGCGCCCAGTCTTCGCGCTGAGCGGCGAAAGCCTTGAAGGGTGCACCGTCGAGGCGAACGAGTGCCTTGCGGATTACGGGCTTCATCTTGCCGTGGCGACGTTCCATGTTCATCATCATGGTGATGGGCACACCGCCTGCCACCCACTCTTCGGCGGGAGCGGTCGTGTTCTTCACGATGGCCATGTAGCCAGTCTTGCCGTTGGCCACGAGCTGGGCAGCGCTCGTACCGAGAGCGTAGCAGTAGTCAGCATCGTAGTTCGAGGGAGCGGCGCAGCGTCCTTCGTAGCCGAAGAAGTGGTGCTGAGCGGCAAACTTGCCCGTGAACTTGCCTTCTTCCTTCCAGGCGTTGAGCTTCGTGGCCACCATTTCGGAGAGGAGCTTTTCCGTTTCGATGAGCGAAACCTGTACGTTGCCGTGCGGGTCGCGTTCCATGGTGAGCTGCTTGGCCACCCCTTCGGGCAGGCTTTCGTAGATGGCAGCGTTTTCGGCAGAGAGCTTGGAGAGAATCCATGCACGCTGTTCGGCGGCAGCCACTTCCTGGGCTTCGGGTGTAGCGAGGAGGTCGTTGAGTTCGGCGATGAGCTTCTTCATGGCCGGGATGAACTCGATGAGGCCTTCGGGGATGAGCACCGTACCGAAGTTGTTGCCGTTGGCAGCGCGGCGAGCCACCACGTCAGCGATGTAGGTGACGATGTCGTCGAGCGTCTGGTTCTTCTCTTCCACTTCTTCGCTGATGATGCAGACGTTCGGCTGGCACTGGAGGGCACATTCGAGGGCGATGTGGCTGGCCGAGCGGCCCATGAGCTTGATGAAGTGCCAGTACTTGCGGGCCGAGTTGGCGTCGCGCTGGATGTTGCCGATAACTTCTGCGTAAGTCTTGCAAGCCGTGTCGAAGCCGAACGACGTTTCGATTTGTTCATTCTTCAAGTCGCCGTCGATGGTCTTCGGGCAGCCGATTACCTGCACGCCATAGTTGTGTGCAGCGTAGTATTCGGCGAGTACGCAAGCGTTCGTGTTCGAGTCGTCGCCACCAATGATGACTACGGCCTTGATGCCCAGTTCGCGGATGATTTCGAGGCCGCTTTCAAACTGGCTTTCCTCCTCGAGCTTCGTGCGTCCCGAGCCGATGAGGTCGAAGCCGCCCGTGTTGCGGTACTCGTCGATGAGTTCGTCAGTCAGTTCGATATACTTGTGGTCCACGAGACCGCCGGGGCCCATCAGGAAGCCATAGAGCTTGTTCTCCTTGTTTTGCTTTTTGAGCTCATCGTAGAGACCGCAGATCACGTTGTGTCCGCCAGGAGCCTGTCCGCCCGAGAGGATGATGCCGATGTTCATCGGAGCGTACGTCTTCTCCTCTTCAGAGGGTACGAACTCCACCAGCGGCATGCCGTAGGTGTTCGGGAAAAGCTTCTGGATGTCTTCTTGGTCGCCTACGCTCTGCGTGGCATTTCCTTCTTTGATGCTGACATTGCCGCGGAGGCCTGCGGGCAGTTTGGGCTGATAGGCAGCACGTGCAATCTGCAATGCGCTTTTTTCCATAAGGCTAAGAATAATGAAATAGTTTATCTTGGTTTATTTGATGATTTCCAGTTCGCGGAACACCTTGCTCAGGCGGTCCACCGCCGTGTCCACTTGTTCCTTCGTGTGTGTGGCCATGAGCGCCACGCGCACCAGTGTGTCGTGGGGGGCACAGGCGGGCGGGATGACGGGGTTGATGAATACCCCCTCGTCGAAGGCGCGTGCCGTGGCCACGAAGGTCTTTTCCGTGTCGCGGACATAGAGCGGGATAATGGGCGACTCCGTTTCGCCGATTTCGAAGCCGGCATCGCGGAAGCGCTTCAGGGCGTAGCGCGTCACCTCCCAGAGAGCCTCGATGCGTTCCGGTTCCTCCTGGATGATTTGGAGGGCCTTCATGGCGCAGGCCGTGGCAGCGGGCGTGTTGGAAGCGGAGAAGATATAGGTGCGCGAGTTGTGGCGGAGCCAGTTGATGATGCTCTTGTCGGCGGCAATGAAACCACCGATAGAGGCCAGCGATTTGCTGAACGTACCCATGATGAGATCCACCTCGTCGGTCAGTCCGAAGTAGTCGCACACGCCGCGGCCCTGACGGCCGAACACGCCCACACCGTGTGCCTCGTCGACCATGATGGTGGCGTTGTACTTATGCTTCAGCTTCACGATTTCGGGCAGGTTGGCCAAGTCGCCTTCCATGGAGAAGACCCCGTCCACCACAATCAGCTTCACCGCTTCGGGGGCGCACTTCTGGAGCTGGCGTTCGAGGTCCGCCATATCGTTGTGCTTGTATTTCAAACAGGTGGAGAAGGAGAGGCGTCGCCCGTCCACGATGGAGGCGTGGTCGCGGTCGTCGCAGATGATGTAGTCCTCGCGTCCCGTGAGGCAGGAGATGACTCCGGAGTTCACCGTGAAGCCCGTGGAGTAGCAAAGCGCGTCTTCTTTGCCGATGAACTGGGCAAGTTCTTTTTCCAGTTGGATGTGGAGATCGAGCGTGCCGTTCAAGAAGCGCGAGCCTGCACATCCCGAGCCATACTTCTGCATTGCTTCGATACCAGCCTGAATGATGCGTTCGTCGCCGGTAAGTCCGGTGTACGCATTGGAGCCGAACATCAACACGTGGTGTCCGCCCATTTCAACTTCAGTTCCTTGTTTGCCTTCGATGGCACGGAAGTAGGGATATACACCTTTAGCCTGGTATTCCTGCGGCAGGGTGTATTTTGCTAATCTTTCTTGTAAAATTCCCATTACTTTTCTGGTTGTAAAAGAGAGCCATGTGCAGTCTACTGCAGCGGTTCTTCGTCTAATAGTGACCGCAAAGATAGATATTTCAAAAGACATAGTATAAATATCTCTTAAAAAATATGCACGCAAAGCCTGATTTTGTGCGAATTTGCCCCCTTGTGTACTTCCGACTTGCTGGTTTTGAGCCTTATTTCCCCGTTTGGCGCCCATTATTCGGTGTGTAAAGGCCGCGAAGGGCGGGTGCGGAGGCGCGTGGTCGCGTGGAGTGGGGGTGGAGGGAGCGAGCGGTCAGGCAGACGGCTGCGGGCAGAAGAAACGGGGGTGAAAGGGGAGTATATAAAATAGGAGTGGGAAAGACCGAGGCGGCCTCTCTTCGTGTTCCCGGTGGATAACTTATTTTAATAGGCTAAACAGTCCAGTTGCATCCTCGCTTGGCGTTTCTGAAATGTTAAAATGAAAATTCGCCATTTGGAGTTTTCGCTCCAAAGCCTTATCTTTGTCATACAAAAGCAGAGGAGCATCGTCGCGGTGCTCCTTTTTCTGTGCCTGGTTTGAAGAATAGGCAAAATAAGCCCGCAGTCAGGGTTTTCAGTCGCATGATTTGTGCCGTCTGGCCCTGGGATTGGAAATCCGAAGCCTGGGATTGAAAATCCGAAGCCTGGGCTTGTCGCACCGAGGGTTGGATGGGTGAAACGAAGTCCACGAGCAGAGGTTTGGAAACGGCGTTCTAATCTTACAGAAGGTTAAATATGTTAAATTCAATCGGCAGCCGTGCAGCAGGTAGGCAGGGCAAGGCTGCAAGGGTCAGGACGTGGGTGCTCCGCCCCGGCAACCGTCCCGCCCTGGCCTGCATCCTTCGCCGCGCCTCCTTGTTCCTCCGCAGCGCAAACGCCTGCAAGAACGTCCGCTCCAGGCCGTTTTCCGCCAAAAACGGTGCGAAAAGGATAAAAAACAGCAGTCGGACTTGGTCCACTTGGAAAAAAAACGTACTTTTGCCGCCGATTTCAGACCATTACACTAAGTTGTTACCAACCAACTGACTTTGATAAACCCATAAAAGCTATAGCAAACAATGAAACAAGGTATCCATCCTGAAAACTATCGTCCCGTCGTATTCAAAGACATGAGCAACGGCGACATGTTCCTCTCGCGTTCTACCTGCAAGACCACCGATACGGTAGAGTTTGAAGGCGAAACTTATCCCGTCGTTAAGCTCGAAATCTCCAGCACTTCGCACCCCTTCTACACGGGTAAGTCGAAGCTCGTAGACACCGCCGGTCGCGTGGACAAGTTCATGAGCCGCTACGCAAAGACTCGCAAGTAATACCGCTTGCCGAGTGCTGCGCTCGACCGATAGTTATCAAAAAACAGGGTACGGTAACACCCAGTGAACTTGGAAAGTGGATTCGTCGGCAACGATGGCTCCACTTTTCTCCTTTTTCTGCCCTGCTTCCCCCGCCTGCCGGCCTCTCCGCCCCCTCTTCCGCGGCGAGCGGTCCCGGCTTCCGGAAGTGCAGCGGCTCTTTTTTCCCGAACTCCTTCCTGTCTAATACCTCATCCCTCACGCTATGTCCCACGTATTTCAACTGGCTTCCCCCCCATTGCCCGAAGTGCGTATTGCCCTGATTGGTTTGGGCAGTCGCGGACTGAAAACGCTCGAACGTTATGCCTTCATCGAAGGGGCGCGTATCGTTTGCCTCGCCGACCTCGACCCTGCGCGCTGTGCCTTGGGCCAAGAAGCTCTGCAACAGTCGCAGCGGCCTGCCGCCGACCTCCTCTCGGGGCCCGAAGCCTGGAAAGAGGCTTGCCGGCGCACCGATGTGGACCTCGTCTATATCTGCACGGAATGGACGTCCCACACGCCGATGGCCCTCAGGGCCATGCGCGAAGGGAAACACGTGGCTGTCGAAGTGCCTGCTGCCACCACGGTCGAGGAGTGCTGGCAACTCGTGCGCACGGCCGAGGAAACGCAGCGCCACTGCTTCATGGCGGAAAATTGCTGCTACGACCTCTTTGCCCTCGAAACGCTCGAGATGCACCGCCGCGGCCTGCTCGGCACCATTACGCACCTCGAAGGGGCCTACATCCACAACCTCACCGTGCCCTCCCGCTCGTCGCGCGGCGTGACCGACACGCGCCACAACTGGATGGAGCGTTCCTGTGCCCTCCACGGCGGCAACCCCTATCCCACCCACGGCATGGGGCCCATGGCCCAACTGCTCCGCCTCCACCGCGACGATGCGCTCGAAACCCTCGTGGCGCTCACGGCCGACGGAGTGGTCTCGGCGGGTGCCGACCCGCGGGGCAGGGTGAGTACGGCCCTGCTGAAAACGCGCCGCGGGGTGACGCTCATGCTCCAGCTCGACGTGACCACACCGCGCCCCTATAGCCGCATGCAAACGGTGTGTGCCACCGAAGCCTACCTCCAAAAATATCCTCTCCCCACGGTCTGCACCGCTCCCGGGCAGGAACTCACGGGCGAAGCCGCCTGGGACTATCTCGCGCAGTTTGCCACGTCGCCCGCCGCTGAGATGTGGAAGAAAGGCCATGCGCTCGGTGTGCCCAACGAAATGAACTATGCGATGGACGCGCGGCTCATCCACTGCCTGCGGGAGGGACTTCCGCTCGACATCGACGTCTACGACGCCGCCGAATGGTCGTGCCTGGCCGAACTTACCCAGCAGTCTGCGCGGCTCGGCGGAGCACCCGTCAGCGTGCCGCAGTTCCTGAAAATGTAGCGCGGGGGTGGGGGAGAACTCCTTGATTAACAAACCGTAATCCATACATGTGCCT
Source organism: uncultured Bacteroidales bacterium (assembly GCA_946055515.1). Classification (GTDB taxonomy): domain Bacteria; phylum Bacteroidota; class Bacteroidia; order Bacteroidales; family Bacteroidaceae; genus Alloprevotella. Next base: position 3,653 of record CAMGGA010000004.1, on the reverse strand, counting down.
ATGAAATTCAAGAAATGGCAAATAGCGGCAGGCATTTCCGCCGTCCTTGTGGCCATCGCTGCGGGCCTTTTCCTGTGGACGGCCGTGATGCGCTTCTGTCCCGCTGAAGGCAACGCCTATCTCTATATAGACGGCGACGACACGGCCGACTCGGTCTACTGCAAGATGGCGGCCGAAGGTGTGGAAGGCCGCGTGGGAGCAGCCCGGCTTTGCGGCGCCCTGTTGCAGTACGGTCCGCAGGTGAAGCCCGGCCGTTACCAGATGGGCCGGGGCGTCACGGCCCTGCGCTTGGTGCGCAACCTCCGCAGCGGACACCAGGAACCCGTGAAACTCGTGATTTCCGTGACCCACACGGTGGCCCACCTGGCAGGCAAACTGGCCGAGAAGCTCGAGGCGGACTCGGCGGCCCTCATGGCAGCATTTGCCGACAAGGCGCTGCTGCAACAGCTCGGGGCTGACACGGCCACCGCGGCGGCCCTCTTTGTCCCGAATACCTACGAAGTGTATTGGAACATCCAGCCCGCCGACCTGTTGCGCCGCATGAAGAAAGAGTTCGACACTTTCTGGACCGATGACCGCCGCGCCCTGGCAGCACAGATGCAGCTCACGCCTTTCGAGGTGGCCACGCTGGCCTCGATTGTGGAGAAGGAAAGTGCGAATGCCGCCGAGCGTCCCGCCATTGCGGGCATGTATCTCAACCGCCTGCGCCAGGGCATGAAGCTCCAGGCCGACCCCACGGTGAAGTTCGCCCTCGGCAACTTCGGCCTGCGTCGCATTCTCCACGAACACCTCACGGTGAACAGCCCCTACAATACCTACCGCTACGAGGGCCTTCCCCCCGGCCCCATCTGCATTCCCTCGCCCGGGGCCATCGATGCCGTGCTCCACTATGCCCACCACTCCTATTTATATATGTGTGCGAAAGAAGACTTCTCGGGTACGCACAATTTTGCCGTCACCTACGAAGAACATTTGGCCAATGCGCGCCGCTACGCCGAGGCCCTCGACCGCCGCGGCATCAAGTAGTTGGGGCTTGCGAAGCGACTGCAAACGCGATGTCTGTTTCGCCAACAGGAAGACGGCGCTTCGGCGCTCCACGTTGGGATGACAAGCGTTCGACGCAGAGGGCTGAAAGCCCGACCTTTAGCCCATAGCCCAGGGTGAAGCCCTGGGTTGCCGCGGACTACGTCCGATGAGCCCTGTAGGGGCGGCACCTTTATACACCCGAATAGAGGTTTCGCCCTTACGGGGCTCATCGTGTAATACCCGCGACACCCTGGGTCAGCCCGAAGCATTATAAATGCGCCCCGAAGGGGCAAAAGCAGCGACAGAAGCACTTCTGCCATTGCTTTTGCCCCTTCGGGGCGTATCGTATGCGCTTCGTCTGACCCAGGGTGCCGCTCCCTTCGGTCGCTCTGCCCTGGGCTGGGGGCTTGCACCCCCTTCGGGGGTTTCGTTGAACGCTTGTAGGCAAATAAGCCTCGAAGTTGTCTTTGGCACTCTGTTTCATCCGAAAAGAACGCGTTCAACGCGCGCCCCGAAGGGGCAATGAGCTTCCAGCCCAGGGCAAGCGAGCGTAGCGAGCGACACCCTGGGTTAGCCCGAAGCATTATAAATGCGCCCCGAAGGGGCAAAAGCAGCGACAGAAGCACTTCTGCCATTGCTTTTGCCCCTTCGGGGCGTATCGTATGCGCTTCGTCTGACCCAGGGTGCCGCTCCCTTCGGTCGCTCTGCCCTGGGCTGGGGGCTTGCACCCCCTTCGGGGGTTTCGTTGAACGCATGAAACCTCAACCGGCATCCGTGCGCTGTGGGCTTGCAGTCTCTGCGGGGCCGCTCGATGCGGGTCGGTTAGCGCCGCGGCGTTACCGCACTTTCTCGAGTTCCTCCTGCATCTGCAGTTGGAGTTCGCGGGCCTTCTCAGCGGCAACCGCGGCAAAGTTCTCGGTCGTGTCGGCGTAGATGATGCCGCGTGAGGAATTGACGAGCAGGCCACAGTCGGGCGTCATGCCGTAGCGGCACACCTCGGCGAGCGATCCGCCCTGTGCACCCACACCGGGCACGAGGAGGAAGTGGTTCGGCACAATCTTGCGGATGTCCTCGAAGAGTTTGCCCTGCGTGGCACCCACCACATACATCATCTGCTCGTCCGAAGCCCATTCCTGCGAGCGGCGCAGCACCTTCTCGAAGAGGCGTTCGCCCTCGGCGTCGGTGGTCAGCTGGAAGTCGTGCGACCCCTTGTTGCTCGTGAGCGCCAGAAGGATAACCCATTTGCCAGGATACTGGAGGAAGGGCGTCACGCTGTCCTCACCCATGTACGGAGCCACGGTGAGCGAGTCGATGTCCATTTCCTCGAAAAACGAACGGGCATACATGGCCGAAGTGTTGCCGATGTCGCCACGCTTCGCGTCGGCAATGATGAACTGGTCGGGGTAGTTCTCCTTGATGTAGCGCACCGTCTTCTCGAAAGCCGTCCAGCCCTTCAGGCCGAAGCACTCGTAGAAGGCGAGGTTGGGTTTGTAGGCCACACAGTAGGGCGCCGTGGCGTCAATGATTGCCTTGTTGAACGCAAAGATGGGGTCCTCCTCCTGCAAGAGGTGGGGCGGGATTTTCTTGAGGTCCGTGTCGAGGCCCACGCAGAGGAAAGATTTCTTCGAGCGAATGTTCTCGATAAGTTGTTGCTTGTTCATGATCAGTGAAAGTTTGAAAATAGTGCCACAAATGTAAGGCTAATATTTTGAATAAGCGCGCTGCGCCCCCGATTTCGTGCAAAGCGCGGGACACGGCCGGGTGCGGATTTCGCGCCAGGGCAGGCTGTTAATTCAGCGGCACATTGTACTTTTGCAGTGCCGCTTTTCCGCGCGGCACCTTCCCCCCGGATATTTTTCCACCTTCCCCAAAAACATCCTCCGCCGTGCTGTTCAACTCCTACGACTTCCTGCTCTTCCTCCCTTTGGCCCTGTTGCTTTACCGCCTGAGCGCCCGCTCCTTGGCGGTGCAGAACCTGTGGCTTTTGGTGGCGAGCTACACCTTCTACGCCTGGTGGGACGTGCGCTTCCTCGGCCTCATCGTGGGCCTGACGGCGGTGGGCTACTTCGGCGGCCTTGCCATCGGCAGCGCCTCCCGGCAGCCGCGCTGTGCACGTGCCGCTTGTCTGGCCACGGCGGTGGTCTGCTTGGGCGTGTTGGGCGTTTTCAAGTACTACAACTTCTTTGCCGAAAACCTGCAGGCGCTGTTGCACTCCTTGGGGCTGGGGGCCGATTTGCCCACGCTGCGTGTCATTCTCCCCGTCGGCATCAGTTTCTACACCTTCCAGATATTGAGTTACGTGGCCGACGTTTACCGCCGCAAGCTCCCCGCCTGTCGCGACGCCGTGGCCTTCGCGGCCTTCGTGAGCTTCTTTCCGCAGCTCGTGGCCGGCCCCATCGAAAAAGCCTCCCACCTGTTGCCCCAAATGCAGCAGCCGCGCCACGTGGGCTATGCCGACTGGGTGGACGGGCTGCGGCAGATGCTTTGGGGTTTTGTGAAGAAAATGCTCCTGGCCGACCGCCTCGCCCCCGTGGTCCAGGCCGTCTATGCCAACCCCGCGAGCGACGGCACCGACCTCGTGATGGCCACCGTGCTCTTTGCCCTGCAAATCTATGGCGACTTCTCGG
>CAMGGA010000003.1 GCA_946055515.1 uncultured Bacteroidales bacterium | reverse complement strand
TGCGCTTCAGGATGGGCTTGAACCAACGACCCCCTGATTAACAGTCAGGTGCTCTAACCAACTGAGCTACTGAAGCAGATAAATAACAAAACTTGCCGTCTTTATCTGAATTGCGGTGCAAAGGTAAGCATCTTTTTGAAATAAAGCCTATCTTTGCCGAGAAAATTTTAAAAAAGTAGCATGAAAAAAGTTTTAGGCATGGGAAACGCCCTCATTGACCACCTCCTTTTGGTTGAAAATGAGGACTTGTTGCAAGAGTTTTCCCTCCCGAAAGGTTCGATGCAGCTGATCGACTCCGAGCGCTATCGCCTCATCCGTCAGCGCACGGCGCAGCTCCCGGCCAAATACACCACGGGCGGCTCGGCCTGCAACACCATCCTGGCCATTGCCCATCTCGGAGGTGCCCCCGGTCTCATCGGCAAGGTAGGGCACGACGATTTGGGCGAAACCTTTGCCCAGGCCTGTGCCGACAGCCATATCCGCCCCCACCTCCTCCACCACGCCTCGCTCCCCACGGGAGTGGCCTCCACCTTCATCTCCCCCGACGGACAGCGCACGTTTGCCACCTATCTGGGTGCAGCATCCACGCTGGAAGCCGCCGAGGTGAAGGCCGAATGGTTCGAGGGTTACGACATTTTCTACATCGAGGGCTACCTCGTGCAGAACCACGCGCTCATCGAAACCGCCGTGCGCCTTGCCCACGAGGCCGGACTCATCGTGTGCATCGACCTCGCGAGCTACAACGTGGTCGAGGCCGAGCGTGACTTCTTCCGCCAACTTTTGGCCGATACCGACATCGTCTTTGCCAACGAACAGGAGGCCGAGGCACTCACGGGGTCGAAATCTGTGGCGGAAAACCTCCACATTCTCGCCGAACTGTGCCACATTGCCGTGCTGAAAGTGGGCAAGGAGGGCGTTTGGGTGAAATGGGGCAATGCAAAGCTCCACTACCCTGCCCGCGAGGTGGAGAAGGTGATAGACACGACCGCAGCCGGCGACTATTTCTCGGCCGGATTTCTCCATGCCCTTTCCCTCGGCGGCAATCTGGAGCAGTGCGCCGCACTCGGTTCGCTCCTTGCGGGCCACATCGTGGAAGTGGTCGGCACGGCACTTCCTGCTGCCACGTGGCAGGCTATCCGGGGGTCTCTCGATACCTATTCCGCCGAAGCCTCTGCCGCTTTCCCCTTCACTTCGGCCAACTACTAAGCCTATGAAACCCTTCGTCTTCATCATCTCCGTCGTCTTCCTGCTCCTGTCGGCCCTGCCGGCCCCGGCCCAGAAGAGCACGCACAACTTCGAGGTAGCGAAGAACCTGGACATTTTCAATGCGCTCTACCGTGAACTGGACCTCTACTACGTGGACACGCTCGACGCGAAGAAGAACATCGACAATGCCCTGGCTTATATGCTGGAAATGCTCGACCCCTACACGGAATACTACCCCGAGGAGGAAACCTCGTCGCTCCAGGAACTCACCACGGGCAAATACGCGGGCATCGGCACCATGGTGGGCTATTCCGAAACGCACCACCGCTGTATCATCTCCAAGCCCTACGCGGGCATGCCCGCCGCACAGGCCGGGCTCCTCCCCGGCGACATCATCCTCGCCATCGACGGCGAGGACATCGCCCCCCTCGAGAACCCCACGGAGGAACGCATCTCGGACTACACCGCCAACGTCAGCGAGAAGTTGCGCGGCGAAGCGGGCATTACCCTGGAGTTGAAAGTCAAACGGGCCGAGACGAACAAAACCTTTACGTTCAAGCTCGTGCGCCGCAACATCCTCATGCCCAGCGTATCGCTCGCCGCCATGGTCACGGACAGCATCGGCTACATCGGTCTCACGCAGTTCATCGAAGGCACGAGCAACGAAATCCGCCGCGCCCTGGTCGAACTGAAGCAGCTCGGGGCGCGCAGCCTCATTCTTGACCTGCGCAACAATCCCGGCGGCGTGATGGAAGAGGCGGTGAAGACGGTCAATCTCTTCATTCCGCGCGGCCGCGAAGTGGTTTCCACGCGGGGCAAGGTGAAGGAACTCAATGCGGTCTACAAAACGCAAATCGACCCGCAGGACCCCGACATTCCTCTCATTGTCCTGACCAACGAGCAGTCGGCCTCTGCCGCAGAAATCACCAGCGGTGCCCTGCAGGACTACGACCGCGCGCTCATCATGGGCCGCCGCACCTACGGCAAAGGACTTGTGCAGCAAAGCCGCGAACTGCCCTACAAGACCCTGCTCAAACTCACCACGGCAAAGTACTACATCCCCTCGGGCCGCTGCGTGCAGGCCTACGAATTCAAGGACGGTGTGCCTCTCCACCTGCCCGACTCTCTCAGCCGCGAGTTCCGCACCGCCGCGGGCCGCCCGGTGCGGGGCGGAGGTGGCGTGAAGCCCGATGTCGAACTCCCCGCAGACAGTCTGCCCAACCTCCTGATCTATCTCGAGCACAGCACACAGCTCTTCGACTATTGCGTGCACTACCGGGCCCACCACGCCCACATCGCGAAGCCCACCGAATTCCGCCTCAGCGAGGAGGAGTATGCCGACTTCTGCCTGTTCATGAAGCAAAACAACTTCAGCTACGACCGCCAGAGTCTCCACCTCCTGAAGTCGCTGCGCCGCATGGCTGAGTTTGAAGGCTACGCCACCGAGGCGCAGGCCGAACTCGATGCCCTGGAGAAGAAGTTGCAGCACAATGCCGATTACGACTTCCATCGCTGGGAAGCCGAAATCCGCCGCGTGGTCGAAGGGGCCATCATCGAAAACTACTACTACGACGCGGGCCGCGAGGAATACCTGCTGCAGACGGACAAAACCGTGCAGCAGGCCGTGGAAATGATGCACAACCGCAAACTCATGCACAAACTCCTCAGCGGTGAGCCCGATGCCTAACATACCGCACACAGCCTTTTCCGCCCCGGAAACTTCCGGCGGAAAAGGCTGTGATCTGTCCAGTGGCGCTGCACACACGTTGCAGCGCATTTTTTATGTCTGTCCGAGGCTGTCCCGGCCGTGCTGTCCAGCGAGGGGGTCAGGGAAACGCCCCAGCCCTTGCCGCGCCTACTCCTTCGGCAGCGGCCACTGCGTCCAGCGGTAGAGGTTGCACCCCACGAAGTTGCCCAGCATGATGCAAAGGAAGAAGGGAAGGATTTCGCCGGCTCTTGCTGCAAGGAAGTCCACGGGCGTGCAGAGGCAATAGAAGCTGTCGGCCACGCAGTGGGGGAAGCCGCAGTTGATGAAGAGGGGCACACCCACCAGCAGCGGCAGGTACTTGCCCTGTCGGGCAAACGTGATAGTCGTGGTCATGATGAAGCCGCAGCCGATGGCCAGCAAGCCACAGCGCACGGGTCCCGCGGCCAGCCGTCCCTCCATGATGCCCTGCGCCGTCTCCTGCAGCGGCATGGGACTGCAGCGTGCCAGGAGCGCCACAATCAGGCAGCCCACCACGTTACACACAAGGATGAGCGCAAGCTGTCCCACCTCGTTTTTCTTGATAAATCCCGCCGTCCCCGTGTAGAGGCGGAGGGCATAGTGCACCACAGTGAGGAGGCCGAAGGAGAAAAGCACCGCCCCCACAATGCTTTTCTCGGCCAAGTAGCCGAAACCGGCAATGCCTACGCAGCAGCCGGCCAACACAGCAGATTGAATGGTTCGAATCATAGAAGGTCTAATGGAATATAGTATTAGCGCACAAATCTAAACATTTCTTTCACTATCAGCCCCACTTCCCTTAAATTTTGTAGCACGCCTGCCGTTCGTCATGAACCGTCCGTTCGCTGCCCACAGCCGTCGGTCAGCACACGAAGCACCATCACTGCCGCCAGCCGCCGTACGAACCGTTTCATACATACCCGAAGTCATTGACCGTACCCGTTTCAGACGAGAAACTGATGCCTACCTTGTACACCTTGCGCGGGTCGGCCGCGTAGGGCAAGGCATAGCCCCTCTCCTCGATCTGCGCAAGGGCGAGCTGTGCGGTAGCGTTGAGTTTGAACTCGAAGTGCAAGGCTAGCGCAGCCTATCTTATCCCAAAATAGGACAACGGCAACGGATTGGATTGCACAAGCGATTGGAGAAGATTGCGGGAAGGGGAATGGTGTACGGTCGCGCCCCATAAAGCAATAGTTTACTTTTCTTCCCGAATCCGTCCCCACTTACGAAAAGTTTTGTAGCTTTGCCTCCAGTCTGCCAATCACCCTCGGGTGTCGGCAGACCTTACATTGTGGTTTAACAGAAAGCAATCGCTATTATTTCGCGTTTAGCCAAGAGCGTCGGAAACTCATTGGAATAAAAAGCACGACAATAATATGTGACAGGTGGGTCGTATACGTACCCCCGGTATACTCAATTAGCGATGCACACGCCATAGCGTGATGCATTCTTCGAAGAGTATCCGGGGTTCCATCCGACGCCGCCCCGTGCTAAACGCGATAAGAATAGCATCACGCTTTTCTATTTCTGTCGCGTCAGCGGACTGATAGTAGACTGCCTCTCTCACTATCAGTCTATCATGGCAAACAAAAATTTGAATGCCGCAAAGAAGGCCAGGAAGGATGAGTTTTACACGCAGCTGGAGGACATCGAGCGCGAACTTCAACACTACGGGCCTCACTTTGCGGGCAAAACGGTTCTATGCAACTGCGACGACCCCTTTGAAAGTAATTTCTTCAAGTATTTTGCGCTCCGCTTCAACCAGTTGGGACTGAAGAAGCTCATTTGCACCTGCTACAACGGTTCACCCGTGCAGGGTGACGAGTTGCCCCTGCCATTTGCCGAATTTGAACCGAAGAAACTGGCCCACAAAGTGGTCATCACCGAAGTGAAGGACCTCAACGGCGACGGCGCCATCGACCTCACGGACGTACGCATCCTGCTGCAAAACGACAAGAACACCATATCCCAACTCCAAACGGGCGACTTCCGCTCGGAGGAGTGTATCGAATTGCTGAAGGAGGCCGACATCGTCGTGACCAACCCGCCCTTCTCGCTCTTTCGCGAATACATCGCGCAACTCGTGGCTTACGAAAAGAAGTTCTTGATTATCGGCAACATCAATTCCATTTCGTGCAAAGAAATCTACCCGCTGTTCGCACAAAACAAAGTCTGGTTAGGGCCAAGCATCAGTAGCGGAGACCGAAAATTCTATGTACCTGACGACTATCCGTTGAACGCTGCGGGGTGCGGCATAGACGAATTTGGAAAACACTTTATCCGCGTAAAGGGCGTCAGATGGTTCACCAACCTTGACCACAAGAAACGCCACGAAGAGCTAATCCTCGTTTGCAGGTATAGCGCAGAAGAATATCCTACATACGACAACTATGCTGCAATCCACGTACAAAATACGTTAGATATTCCTTGCGATTACAAGGAAGCGATGGGTGTGCCAATTACTTTCTTAGACAAATACGATCCAGACCAATTTGACATTATTGGTATCACTGATAATGATTTCCCAGTTAAAGAATTATTGATAAAGGGCTGTAAAAGATATGACAGGCCTTATTTAAAGGGCGTAAGAAAAATCTATCGTCTCATCATCCGCCACAAACACCCCCAAGTCTTATGAAAATATTTCCTCTCTCTGTTACTGTGCGCGAACTGACCGAAGGCTTCTCCGACAACGATGAACAAGGCGTGAGAGGCTACGGCGGACGGCTCGACATCAGGCCGCCCTACCAGCGTGAGTTCATCTACAACGACAAAGAGCAGCAAGCCGTCATCCGCACCGTGCTCCATGGCTACCCCCTCAACGTCATGTACTGGGTGAAGCGCTCGGGCGATGCGGAATGCCCCTACGAGGTAATGGACGGGCAGCAACGCACGCTCTCGCTTTGCCACTACGTGGAGGGACTGTTCAGCGTGGACTACAAAGCCTTCCTCAACCAGCCCGAAGACCTGCGCCAACGCATCCTCGACTACGCCCTCACCGTCTATGTCTGCGAGGGGGAACAGTCGGAGCAGCTCGAATGGTTCCAAACCATCAACATTGCGGGCAAAGCCCTCAATGAGCAGGAAATCCGCAATGCGGTCTACGCGGGGCCCTTCCTCTCGGATGCCAAACGTTTCTTCTCGAAAACCAACTGTGCCGCCTACCAGCTTGGGCGCGACCTTGTGGACGGTTCGCCCATCCGCCAGGACTTTCTCCGCAAGGCCCTGGAATGGATGGCGCAGCACCTCACGCGCCAGGGCGAAACCCTATCGCTCGTGGACTACATGGCTCGCCACCAACACGACCCGAATGCACGCAACCTCTGGACTTACTACGAAACCGTGCTGCGCTGGGCCATGGCCAACTTCAACCCGAAGAAGTTCAAGAAAATAATGAAAGGCGTGGACTGGGCCATGCTCTATGACAACTACCACGAACAAACCCTCCACATCGCGGCGCTCGAAAAGCGCATCGCCGCGCTCATCATGGACGACGAAATCCAACGCCCGAAGGGCATCATCCCCTACGCGCTCACGGGCGACGAGCGCCACCTCGACCTGCGCGGCTTTCCCGACCGCACCAAGCTCGCCGTCTACGAGCGACAGCAACACCGGTGCGCGCTCTGCGGAGATACTTTCGATTTCGAGCAGATGGAGGGCGACCACATCACGCCTTGGCGCGAAGGCGGGCGCACCACAGAAGCGAATTGCCAGATGCTTTGCCTGGAATGTAACCGAAGAAAGGGCAGTAAATAGGGTATATATACGTAATTTAAAGGTCGAAAAAACGCTTCACAGCTTCACAGAATGGGTCTAACTCGCTGAGTATCATCGCCAAACAGTGTGAAGGGTAAACTTTAGAACCTTCACGCGTTTTCCCGACGTGGGACGCAGGCTTTTCGGCGGCGAACGGGCGGCCCGGTGCGGGCGCTGGGCGGGACTGACCCACCCAGCGGCAAGCGACATGCAAAAAGTCCCGGGATTGGAGCGAATAGTGCTACACTATTTCTTCCAAACCCGGGACTTTTTTTGCCTCGTCTGAAGGGGTTTAGGCTATGTTTGAAGCAGTGTCGTCAAAGCCTGGAGTTGTACGTTCAAAGCCTGATATAGAATTTTCAGACCCTGGAGTTGCACGTTCAAAGCCCCGACTTGTTGCGCCAAAAGCAGGGGGCGGAGGGCCGCGCCACGGCGCGGAAACCCGTGAAGGTTCTAAAGTTTACCCTTCACACTGTTTTGCCGTGAGTTTCAGCGAGTTAGACGCACTCTGTGAAGCTGTAAAGGTTTTTTTCGACCTTTAAATTACGTATATATAGGCCGTTTTGGGGGCAAATCCTTCACGCGCGGGGCTTTCTCAGGGAGCGCAGAACGAGGACTGACGGCTACTCTCCCCAGTCGCTCCGGTCGAGGTTGCGGTACTGCACCGCTTCCTTCACGTGGCGGGACTCGATGTCGGGCGAGCCGTCGAGGTCGGCGATGGTGCGGGCCACTTTCAGGATGCGGTCGTAGGCGCGGGCGGAGAGTCCCATGCGCGTCATGGCCCGGGTGAGGATGTCGCTCGCCTCGGGCGAAAGCGACGCGAATTGCTCGAGGTGGCTGCGCGACATCTGGGCATTGCAGTGGATGCCCTTGCAGTCCTTGAAACGCTCGGTCTGGATGTCGCGGGCGGCGACGACGCGGGCCCGGATGGCTGCGCTGCTCTCGCCCTTCGGCGCCTTGGCCAGGTCGCTCACGGAGACTGCGCTGACCATAATCTGAATGTCGATGCGGTCGAGAAGCGGACCCGAGATGCGGTTCATGTACTTCTGGATCTGTCCGGGCAGACAGTGGCACTTGCCCGATGGGTGGCCGTAGTAGCCGCAGGGACAGGGGTTCATGGAGGCTATGAGCATGAAGGAACAGGGCAGCGTGGCGGTGTACTTCGACCGCGAGATGGTGATTTCGCGGTCTTCGAGGGGCTGGCGCAGCGTTTCGAGCGCAGAACGCGAGAACTCGGGGAGTTCGTCGAGGAAGAGCACGCCGTTGTGGGCGAGGGAAATTTCGCCGGGCTTGTAGACCGCGCCACCGCCAATAAGGGCCACGTCGCTGATTGTATGGTGGGGCGAACGGAAGGGGCGCTGCGCAATGAGCGAAGTGCGCGCACCGAGTTCGCCCGCCACGGAATGGATTTGCGTGGTCTCCAGACTTTCGGCGAGGGTGAGCTGCGGGAGGATGGAGGGAAGGCGCTTGGCCATCATGCTCTTGCCGCAACCGGGCGAACCGATGAGGATGAGGTTGTGACCGCCCGCCGCTGCGATTTCAAAGGCACGCTTCACGCTCTCCTGCCCTTTCACATCGGCAAAATCGAAGGGGAAGGAGGTCTGGGCGGCGTAGAACTCTTCGCGCGTATTGACTACGGTGGGCTGGAGCGACCCGGGGTCTTTCAGGAAGCCAATCACTTCCTGGAGGTTTTCCGCCCCATAGACCTTCAGCCGATTGACCACGGCGGCCTCGCGCTCGTTCACCTTCGGGACGATGAGGTGTTCGTAGCCTTCGGCGCGCGCCTTGATGGCGATGGAGAGTGCGCCCTTCACGGGGCGGAGCGAGCCGTCGAAACCCAATTCGCCCACGAAGAGGGTGCGCTCGAGCAAATTGCCCTGCGGCTTCAGCATTTCGAGCGAAACCATCATGGCGATGGCCAAGGGGAGGTCGTAGCCCGAACCTTCCTTGCGCACATCGGCGGGGGCAAGGTTCACGCGGTAGGACATCCGGTGGGGCAACACAACGCCCGTGCTCTGGAGGGCGGCCTCCACGCGCATGCGGCTTTCACGCACCGTGTTGTCCGGCAAACCGACCATGATGAACATCGGGCCCGCCTGGTTGGGCGGGACTTGCCTGCAATCGATCTCGAGATAGACGATGAGGGCCGAAAGGCCATTGACGGCGGCGGAATGGATGGTAGCAAGCATCGGTCAGAGTTTCAGTTCATCGACTTTCGTGACGTCGCGCTGCACGATGCGGCCCTGTGCGTCCACGACCATGCACGAGGGCACATAGCGCAGGCCCAACTTCTGGGCCAGCGGCGACTCGAAGGCGAGGCGGTCGCAGATGATGGGGCATTGCAGCGAGTCGGACTTGAGGCGGTTGCGAAGCACTTCGCGGTCCACGTCCATCGAAACGACCACGCAGGCGCAATCGCCTCCCGCCTGCTGCAGGCGACGGCGGAGCTGGCGGGCAAAAGCCTGGCTCTCGCCCTGCCACATGCCGAGGCAGGCGATTACGAGCTTCTTGCCGCGGAACTGGCTGGAGCTGACGGACTGGCCGTCGATGGTCTCGGCCGAAAATTCGGGCAGGGGACGGCCCACGCCGTTCTCGAAGATGGGGCGGTAGAACTGGTCGAGATAGCTCACGGCCTTGCCGTGGGGCTGGGCCTTCCGGAGCACGTCGAGGAGCTGGAGCGCGGTGGCTGCGTCGGGCGACTTCTGCACGGCAAAATAGCGGCGGAACACGGCTACGGCTGCCAGCGAGGAGGCGTGGGAGCGGACGAAGTCGGCGGCGGCGAGGCGGTGGTTGCTTTCGGGGCCGGAGAGGTTGGCCTGGCGGAACTCGGTGAGCAGTTCGTTTTCCTCCGTGCCCGTCACTTCGGCCTCGCCGATCTTGGCGGCATCGCCGCGGAGCTTGATGGTCTTCCCGGGTTCGAGGATGACGTAGGTTTGCGTGAAATTGGGATAGAGCAGCGTGAGCAGCATGGGCTCGGTGAGCTTTCTTTCGTAGACAAACTTCCCGTCCTCGATGCGGACGGTGTCTACGCCGTCGAAGGTGCCGTCCTCGCTGTAGACGTAGAACTCGGCATTGTTGATGTTCTCGAGTTTGCCCTCGAAGCGTACGCGGTCCTTGTCGGGGCCGCAGGCGAGCGCAAGCCAGGAAAGCGCCAGCAGGAGACTGAAAGGGAAAAATCTTTTCATGGTTTCATCGGATTGCGCTTCCGCCCCGGCCTTGGCGGAACAGGCTTTCGCCTGCCCGTCGCGCTGTGGCGGAAACGTGGGATTAGGCGGTGTGTCCAGCCCCCGAGGGGGCGGTAAAGCACAAAGGGAGAACGTAGAAAACCCCTCGGCTTTCTGCATCCTCCCTTGTGTGACTGTCATTTCGGGTCAAAGCGACGCACTTACTTCACCAGGTTGAGGAAGGCAGCGTCGTTGAAGAGCGAGACAAACTCCAGGTCGTTGCGGGCGCGCTGCTTCAGCGAACTGTCGAGTTCGAAGGCCTGCTTGAGGTTGGTCACCACGGCAGCGTCCTGGTTGGTGCGCACGGCCACGATGGCCTTGAGGTAGCTCGTCAGGGCATCGGGCGTAGCCACGCGGCTCAGGGTGGTGGCGGCACTGCTGTAGTCCTTGTTGAGAATCTGTGCCAAGGCGGCCGAGTTGGAGTTCACGCCCTTGAAGCACTGTGCAGCCTGGGCATAATTGCCGCGGGCCACGAGCAGGTTGCCGAGCACCTCGTTGTAGTTTTCGGCTGTGGTGGCCTTCGAGAGGTAGGTTTCGGCAGCTGCCTTGTCACCCTCGGCGAGGCAGACGAGCGCGAGGTTGGCATTGGTCTCTACGGCATCGGCCTTCACCGTGGCAGCCTGGGCCAGGTAGTTCTTCGCAGCGGCAAGGTCGCCCTGTGCGAAGGCCAGCGAGGCCAGGTTGTTGTAGGCACGGTAGTCAGTCGGATAGAGCTGTGCCGTTTTCTGGAAAATTTCCTTCTGCTCGTTGGCGTTTTCCGTGAGCGTAGCGGCATAGAGGAGTTCTTCGACAGACAGCTGTTTGGCATCGGCCTTGAACTGCTCCTGGATTTCGTCGTCGCTGCGGCCGATGAGGTTGTAGTTGATGGTGAGGCGGGCGCGGCGGAGTTCGGGCAGGATTTCCTGGGCGAGTTCCTGGAAGCCGGCAGAGAGGTTACGGATTTGCTGTTCGCGTTCCTCGGGGTCGGTGTACATGGAGAGCACGCGGAGAATGACGTCCTTGTCCTGGATGTTGGAAGCCTTCACGAGCTCCTGGAAGCCATCCCAGTCCTCGGCCGTGTAGCGCTTGTCTACTTCGGCATCGAGCTGCGCCTGCTTCAGCTGCTTGTCCACGTAGTCGCTCGAGGAGTTCTGGCGCTTTTCGGCGAGCGCCGTATTGACCTTGACCGAACCTTCGGGCGAAGCGTAGGCCGAGATTTCGATGTTGTCGAGCATCAGGCCCTTCTGGTCGGCCTTGATATCACGGAGCGTCTGCACGAATTCCTGTACCGAGGTCGAGGAAAGTTCGCTCGTGCGGATGTTGGCCTGGTTGATGAGGTATTTGATCTGGGCCTGCTTCGTCTGCTTGATGGCATACTGGTAGGCATCGGGGGCTACGGCCGTGTGGGTGGAGCCGACCGTTTGGCCAATCAGTTCGGAGGTGGCGAGCACGCCATCGGCGACCTTCACGGCGGGCACTTCGACCGTCTTGTTGCCGAGCTTGGCCTGGAAGGTCAGGTAGAGTTCGCTCTTCTGCATGGCGGGGATATAGTCGAAGCTGTTCTTCATCGTGTAGTTGCCGCCCAGCTTGTACGAAATCTCCTGGTCGTTGCCCTGCACCTTCTCGCCCTGGAAAGTAGCGCTCTGGCCCACGGCCTTGCCCTCCGTATAGCGGATTTCGGGAACGACGGTCACGACGGCCTTCTTCTTCATGTACTTTTCAGGGAAACGGCCATTGATGGTCACAGCCACCTTGCCGCCCGCAGCCTCCATCGGCGAAGGGGTCACGGTGAAGTTGTCGGCGGAGAGTTCGCCCAACTTGCTACAAGAGGTCAGCAACAGTGCGCTGCCCATTGCCAAAGAAAAAAGGAGTTTACTTTGCATGGAAAGATATAATATGTTTGTTTGCGAGCTGCAAAAGTAGTCATTACGCCAAGGATAAGCAAAGGCGTTCTGCCCCTTTCTGCGGCCCGCAGGTGAGTTCTTAGGGATTTTTAGAGAAACGAAGCGGTGCCTTTCGGTTTGTTCAAACTTGTTCCCCCAGGCGCTTACACCACTTTCCGCCCAGCATGCAGTAGAGGCCCAGGGCGATGAAGGGCAGACTCAGCACCTGGCCCTGGTTGAGCCCGATGGCTTGCTGCATGGCCACTTCCCAAGGCTCTTGCACTTCCTTCACCCACTCGACGAGCAGGCGGAAGGTGAAGATGGTGGTGAGGCAGTAGCCGAAGAAGAAGCCCTGGCCTACGCGCTTCTCGCGCAGTTTGTAGAGCACCAGGCCGCCGAGGAAGAAGAGGAAATAGGCCACGGCCTCGTAGAGCTGCCCGGGGTGGCGCGGCAGGGTATCTCCGTTGCGGACGAACACGAAGCCGTAGTCCGAGCTGGTCAGCTTGCCCACGATTTCGGAGTTCATCAAGTTGCCCAAGCGAATGAAGCAGGCCGCTATCGGGGTGGCCACGGCGATGTTGTCCAGCACGCGCATGAGGTTTACCTTGTACTTCCTCACGTACATCCAGAGGGCGACCATCAGGCCCAGCGTCCCGCCGTGGGAGGCCAGGCCGGCATAGCCCGTGAAGCGCCAGGCGCCATCGGGGGTCTCACGCAGCGGCAGCACCATCTCGATGGGGTGGCTCAGGAAATAGCCGGGCTCGTAGAACAGGCAGTGGCCGAGACGGGCACCGACGAGGATGCCGACAAAACAGTAGAGGAAGAGCGACTCGAACTTTTCGGGCGGGATTTGCTGCCGCTGGTAGAGTTTCATCACCACGAGGTAGGCCATGGCCAGTCCGATGCACCAGCACAGGCCGTACCAGCGCACATCGAACGAGCCCAGCGAGAAGGCCACCTCCGAAGGGTCCCAGATTACCATAACGCAGGAGTTTTTGTGTTAGAATGTTCTGAAATGGAGAAGCGGTTAGACGTTGAAGCGGAAGTGCATGATGTCGCCGTCCTGCACCACGTATTCCTTGCCTTCGACATGGAGCAAGCCCGCCTCGCGCACGGCGGCCTCGGAGCCGAGGCGCACGTAGTCGTCGTACTTGATGACTTCGGCGCGGATGAAGCCTTTCTCGAAATCGGTGTGGATGACGCCGGCGCACTGCGGGGCCTTCCAGCCGCGGCGGTAGGTCCATGCCTTCACTTCCATCTCGCCCGCCGTGATGAAGGTCTCGAGTTCGAGCATGCGATAGGCCGTTTTGATCAAGCGGTTGCAGCCGCTCTCCTCGAGGCCCACGTCCTGGAGAAACATCTGGCGTTCCTCGTAGGTTTCGAGTTCTGCGATGTCCGCTTCGGTCTGTGCGGCCAGCACGAGCACTTCGGCGCCTTCTTCCTTCACTGCTTCGCGCACTTCCTCGACATAGTGGTTGCCCGTGGCGGCCGAAGCCTCATCGACGTTGCAGACGTAGAGCACGGGCTTCGAAGTGAGGAGGAACAAGCCCTTGGCAGCCTGCTGCTCTTCGCGGGTTTCGAACTGCACGCTGCGTGCGCTCTTTCCCTGGAGCAGGGCTTCGCGGTAGGCGAGGAGCACGCCGTACTCGGTCTTGGCATTCTTGTCGCCGCCGACCTGTGCAATCTTTTCCACGCGCTTGATGCGGTTCTCCACGGTCTCGAGGTCCTTCAGCTGGAGCTCGGTGTCGATGATTTCCTTGTCGCGCACGGGGTTCACCGAACCGTCCACATGGACCACGTTGCCGTCGTCGAAGCAGCGGAGCACGTGGATGATGGCATCCGTCTCACGGATGTTTCCCAAGAACTGGTTGCCCAGTCCCTCGCCCTTCGAGGCGCCCTTCACGAGGCCCGCGATGTCCACGATTTCCACCGTGGTCGGCACGATGCGCCCGGGGTGTACGAGTTCGGCCAACTTCGTGAGGCGCTCGTCGGGCACCGTGATGACGCCGACGTTGGGCTCTATGGTGCAGAAGGGGAAATTCGCCGATTGTGCCTTGGCATTACTCAGGCAGTTGAACAGGGTGGACTTCCCCACGTTGGGGAGGCCCACAATGCCACATTGTAAACTCATTGGATATTACTTTGTTTCTTGTTTGATTTTATTCATGAAAATGGAGGGGCTGCCCGCCGCGGTGTCGCTACCGCAACGAGAGCTTGCCCTCGCGGAGCACCACGGTGTAGCGCTTGCCTTTCTTCGTCGGGAAATCGAGCCGCAGGTCGCCGTAGCGCACGTGGCACTTTTCGCCCGAACCCGAGGTGATGACGGCTTCCTGGAGCTTTCCCTTGACCCAGCGGATGTCCACGCCGAAGTTGCCGCGTGCCCGCAGGCCGCCGATGTGGCCGCTGGCCCAGGCGTCAGGCAACGAGGGGAGCAGGTCGATGCAGCCCGCATGGCTCTGGAGCAACATCTCGGCCACGCCGGCGGTGCCGCCGAAGTTGCCGTCGATTTGGTAAGGCGGGTGTACGTCCCAGAGGTTGTCGGCCGTGCCGTTCTTCAGCAAGTTGCCGAAGAGGAGGTAGGAGTGGTTGCCGTCGTGGAGGCGTGCCCACTGGTTCAGCTTCCAGCCCATGCTCCAGCCCGTGGCGCCGTCGCCGCGGTGCTCCAGCACGACGCGCGAAGCCTTGGCCAGTTCGGGCGTGGTGAGCGGAGAGATGGAGTGGCCCGGGTGGAGGCCGAAGAGGTGGTTCACGTGGCGGTGCTCATCCTTCGGGTCGTCGATGTCGCGGCTCCATTCCATCAGCTGACCATAGCGGCCGATGGCGTAGGGTGCCAGCTTGTCGAGGATATGCTGCCAGCGCACCACTTCGGCATAGTCCGTCTGCAGCGCGCGGGCGGCCTCGATGCAGTCCAAGAGGATTTCGCGCACCACGGCGTGGGTAAACGTCGTACCCTCGTCCACGGGGCCGTGTTCGGGCGAGGTGGACGGAGCGGCCGTCAGCGTGCCGTCAGGCTTCTGCCAGAGGAAATCCTCGCAGAAGAGCGCACAGCCCTTCATCAAGGGGTAGGCCGTTTCGCGGAGGAAGCGGATATCGCGCGTGTAGTCGTAGTAGTCCCACAGGTGGGTGGCGAGCCACGATGCGGCCATCGGATTGTAATTCCACGACATATCGGCGCCTTCAAGCGGAGCGGTGAAGCCGAATATGTTGGCCGAGATGCCCGCAGCCCAGCCGCGTGCGCCCCAATAAGCCTTTGCCGTTCGTTCGCCGGGCTTTTCGAGCAGGCGGATAAAGTCCGTGAGCGGCTCGGCACACTCGGCGAGGTTGGTGCAGAGCGCGGGCCAGTAGTTCATCTGCAGGTTGATGTTGTTGTGGTAGTCCACGCGCCAGGGGCCGTCCACATTGTTGTGCCAAATGCCCTGCAGGTTTGCGGGCAAGTTGCCGGGGCGCGAGGAAGCGATGAGCAGGTAGCGGCCAAACTGGAAGTACAGTGCTTCCAGCCCCTGGTCGGCCTGTCCCTTGCGATAGGCGGCGAGACGCTCGTTGGTCGGCGCGGCCGATGAAGGTCCGTCGAGTTCAAACTTCACGCGGTTGAAGAGCGGGGCGTAGTCCTTCAGGTGTTCCTTGAAGAGGCGGTCAAAGCCCTGCTTGGCCGCCGCGGTGAGCCAGCCCTTCGTCGTCGCGTCGGGATCGGTGCCCACGTAGGTCTTGGGGTCGTTGAAGTCCGGGTTGAAGTTCGGCTTGTAGTCCGTGTCTGCCGTGAGCAGGATGACCACTTCGTCCGCCCCGTCCACGAAGAGTCTGCCGTCGCGGTAGCTCACGCTGCCCCCCTTGGGAATGGCCTGCAGGCGCACGGTGTAGCGGAGGTGGTTGTTGTCCAGTTCGCCGCGGTAGGTGAGGCGACCCTGGCCTTCGTCCGTAAACTTCCCTTCACCCACGGGCGAGGGGTTGTAGGTGATTTGCAGGTGCTGCAGCCCCGGGCGCGATGCCGAGAAGCGCACGGCCATCACGTTGGCCGGATACGAGACAAAGGTGCGGCGCTCGTAGCGGACCCCGTCTGCCGTGGAGAACTGCACCGCAGCGTAGGCCGAATCGAGCGAGAGGGCACGGCGGTAGTCACTGACGGACGAATCGTCCAGCCCCGTGGCCACGAGGAGTTCGCCCATGGTGGTGAACGAACCGAAGCGGAACTGCGGTTCGCCCGTTGCCTCGTAGGGCACGGTGCTGTTGAAGTTCTGGGCCGTGAGGATGGCCGCCTTGTTCCAGTCGCCGTCGGTGAAAGCCTGGCGGATTTCGGACAGCAAGTGGGCCGATTCCTTGTTCATGGCCCAATAGTCTGCCGGTCCCTTGGCCGTGTTCGGTCCGCCGCGCCAGAGCGTCTTTTCGTTCAGCGTGTAGCGTTCCATAGAGATGCTGCCCATCACGTTGCAGCCGATGCTGCCGTTGCCCAAGGGCAGGGAGCGCTGTTCCCATTCCGAGTCTACATTCCAGTTCATGCCCCCCGCAGCCACTGGCTTGACCGTGGCTCGCTGGTCTTCGGGAATGCCCTGCCACCAGCAGGATGCGCCGCCCGAAGAAGTGGGCTGGTTAAACCAAACCTCGTGTTGCGCCGCAGCCGTAGTGGCAGCCAACGCGAGGATAGAGGAGAGGAATAGATTTTTCATGAGTAATAGATCTTTTGGGGCGCCAGGCGCCAGGTTATGGGAGATAGAGGAAAGGCTAAGGTTGTTCGAGGCGCTTCGCCTTCAGGTCCTTTTCGACAAAATACCTCGGGCGGCGCTTCACCTCCGTATAGATTTTGCCCACATACTCGCCGATGATGCCGCAGGCAAGGAGGAGCGCTCCGCCAATGAACCAGAGGCTCACGAGGAGCGAAGTCCAGCCGGCGATGGTGCGACCCTCCAGCCAAACCACCACACCGTAGACGATGGCGAAGAACGAGATGGCCATGAAGACGAGGCCGAGGAGCGAGATGTACTGCAAGGGACGCACCGAGAACGACGTGATGCCGTCGATGGCGAAGGCCAGCATCTTGCGGAAGGGATATTTCGATTCGCCCGCGAAGCGTTCCTGACGGTCGTAGTAGACCCGCGCCGTGGGGAAGCCCATCGAGGCCACCATGCCGCGGAGGAAGAGGTTGCGCTCGGGATAGGCCATCAGCGCCTCCAGGGCGCGGCGCGACATCAGGCGGAAGTCGGCGTGGTTATAGACCATGTTGCCGTTCATGCGGCGCATGAGCGAATAGAAGGCCAGGGCCGTGGTGCGCTTGAAGCACGTGTCCGTCCTCCGTTCGCGGCGCACGCCGAACACCACATCTGCCCCTTCGCGCCAGCGGTCCACCATCTCGACGATGGCCTCCACGTCGTCCTGCAGGTCCGCGTCGATAGAGACCGCCGCATCCGCCACGCGGGCCGCATACTCGAGCCCCGCCCAGAGCGCCTGCTGGTGGCCCACGTTGTGCGCCAGTTTCAGTCCGCCCACCTCAGGATACGCAGTCGCATGCTGTTCGATGCAGTTCCAGGTAGCGTCGCCACTGCCGTCGTCCACATAGAGCACAGCGGCACGGTCTACCGCCTGCGTATCCTGGAGGCTGCGGCAGAGCGCCACGAGGCGTGACGTCGTTTCGGAGAGCACTGCTTCCTCGTTGTAGCAAGGGACAACGATGAGGAGGCTTTTGGGAGAAAAAGTCATGAGCGTAGTGGATTATTGTTATTGAGGGAAACCTGCCGCGGCCCTCAGTGGCGGAACACCCGGCGCACCAGGAGAAAGTTCACGGGAATGGCCACGGCAAACACCGGCAGCGGCGCCCACCGCGGCGGAACGCCCAACCCGAGGAACACCTCGAGCAGCACGATATGGAGCAGGAAGTTCACGGCGTGTGCCCCTCCCATCCCCGCGAGCTTGGCCCACGAAGGGCCGGTGCCGAAGGTAAACCAGGCCGTGAGGTAGAAGTTCGCCAGAAAGCTCACCGCGTAGCCCAAGGCGTAGGCCACTGTGGGGGAAAGCCAGCGGAGCAACAGCCAATAGAGGCCGTAGTGGAGCGCCGTGGCCAAGCCGCCCACCAGGGCAAAGCGCAGGGCCTGCCCCGTCCATGCGGGCCGCCTCATCGCTTGCAGAAGTGGTAGAAGTACAACATGCGGCGGTCGTCACAACTGCGGTGGTGGAAGTCGCGCACCAGATGGAGGTCATAGTCGGCAAAACGTTCGCGGAACACTTCCTCATCGCCCTCGCCCATCAGCAGGTAGCCTTCGGCGGGGCGGAACGCCTCGAAGGGCACGACGCGGTCGCCGAGGTAGAAATTGATGGTGAACGGGTGGAGCGGATTGCCCGGCGTCACATCGCGGCGGAAGGAATAGACCCGACCCTCGGGCACCGTTTGCGCCACAAAGTCAGCCTGCGGCTTGTCGCTCTTCGTGTTCAGCACCAGCGGCAGGTAGACCGCATCCAGCACCACGAACACACACACCACCTGCGCCACCAAAGCCCAGACCAGCCTGTGTGCGGCGCGGCGCATTTTCCAGAAATACAAGGCCGCCGCCAAAGGGAACGCCGCGGCCACCCACTCCAGCACACCCAGCGGCCCCGAAGCCAGCGCCCGCAGCATCGCCAGGTTCTGTGCGCTGTGCGAACCGTTGCCCACCACGCTTTCGGGCACCAGCCCCAAGCGCAGTACGGCGAAGGCCATACAGAGGAGCAGAGAAAGACCGCCCAAGAGGTAGCCAAACGCTTGCAGCACACGGACATGGCGGTCGCGGAGCCAGAGAATGAGCCGGGCCACATAGTAGGCCAGGAAGGGATAGACAGGGAGGAGATATACGCTGCGCTTGCTCTTCGGGATGCAGTAGAACACGAAAATGAGGGCGAAGCAGAGGAAGGTATAGAGCCTTTCGGGCGGGACTGTTGCCACGTGGCGGCGGAGCTGTGCCCACCACTGCGCGGGACGGCCCGACGGACGCCGCCACCGCACCACGAAAAGCGCAAAAAGGGCGAGGAGGGTATAGGGAACAAAACCCGCAACGATTGTCATCACGTTGTAGGGCCAAGGGTTTACGTGGCTCTCGTAACTCATTTTGCCGAGCAGCCGGAGCACGTTTTCTTCATAGACCAAAGCCAGGAAGCGCTCGCCGCCCTGCGCGTAGGCCGCCACGTACCACGCCAAAGGCAGCACACAACTGAGCAGCGCCACGACCACGCATTTCCAGACTGTGCGCCACAGCCCGAAACCGCGCAGCAGACAGAACACGCCCACTACGCCCAGCGGCAACGCCAGCCCCACAGGCCCCTTGCTCAGGAAAGCCCCGCTCAGCGCCAGCACACCGAACCAGGGGATGCCACGCAGGTTGCGTTCCGCCCAGGCGTAGAGCGCATAGAGCGCCAGTACCATCATCAGCGTAAGCACCATATCCACGCGGCAGGCCACGCCCGCCCGGTGCACCTCGAAGTTCGTGAGCAACACGAGCGCCGTGAGCAGCGCCACGTCCTGTGCGCCGCGCCGTGCATAGAAGCGGAAGGTCGCCACCACCAGGAACAGAAGCGCCAGGGCACTCGGGAGGCGTGAGGCAAACTCCGTGACGCCTCCCGTCAGGAGGGAGCACAGCGCCACGAGCCAATGGAAGAAAGGCGGCTTGTAGGCCAAGTCCACTCCGTTGTTGATGGGGAGAATCCAATTGCCGTCCTGCCACATGCTGAGGGCCACCACCGCCTCGCGCGGTTCGCCGCGTGTGTTGAAGAGCGTGTCGCCGAGAAAAGGTACGAGCGTACAGAAGCAGAGCAGTGCGAGCAGGAGGGAAACTTTCCGCGTGCTCACATTCATCCAGTCGTTCATAAAAAAGGAGCGCATTAGGGATTTGCCCGCAAAGCTACAACAATTCAGCCGTATGCACGCCCCCGCGCCCCGATTGTTTTCCCCTGCCCCGCATTTTGGGGTGGTTTGGAGCGTTCGTTAGTGCGAAGTTCGAGCGCTCAAGGAACTTGAAGAAGGGGCCATGAGACCACAGCCCGGGGCAGCGCTACCCAAAGGAGCACCACGCTGGGTAAAGCGCGATGCTCCTTCATCAAGTTTCTTGAACGCTCGAACTACGCAAAGAATCGGCAAATACTTCCGGCGCGCGGCGTGGTCACTTCGCCCAAGGCTCGAGCACCTTGCTCGGGCGGCCTGTGGAGGTGAAGGCCCCCATGTCGTAGGCACCCCAGCCGAGCGGCACGTACCACTGCGGGCGCCAGCTGCCGTAGACCTCGGGTTCCCAGTAGAACACACCTGCACAGACCTTCACGCCCAGGGCGCGGGCCTTCGTCATGAAGTCCTTGGCCACCTGCGTGGCGAGCGACTCGTTTGCCACCTTCACGCCGAACTCCGAGACCACGACGGGCACCCCGTAGCGCGCCTGGAGTTTTTTGATTTGTGCCACAGCGGCTTCGTTGAGTGCGCCCCAAGTCTGCGCATCATTGTCCGCCTGGGGATAGTGCGACAGGGCAATCATGTCCATCTGCGCCCCCGCGGCCTTGAACTTGTCGAACCACCAGAGGTTGTCCTCGTAGGCGTGGTTGAGGTGGGGCATCACGAAAGCCTCGGGGTAGACTTCCTTCGCGGCGTTGTAGCCTGCCATGTAGAGCGTGGCAAACTGTTTCCAGCCATTGGGCAAGTCGCCCTTGTTGTCCCAGAGCTGGCCTGCGGGGTGCATCATGCCGTTGCGCGTTTCGTTGCCCACCTGCACCCAAGCCACGGGCAGGCCGGCCTGCTTCAGGTCTGTGAGCACCGAGCGCACATGGTCAGCCACCGCCGTGCAGAGTCCGTCGAAGTCCTTATCGGCCCAGTCGAGCGGCATGTCCTGGCGCGAGGGGTCGGCCCACCAGTCGGAGAAGTGGAAGTCAATCATGAGGTTCAGTCCAGCCGCATGGCACGCCTTGGCCTTGGCCAGCACGTCGGCCGCGTCGGAATAGCTGCCACAGCCTTTCCGCTCCGGATTGACCCACACGCGGAGCCGCACCGCATTCATGCCGATGGAACGCATCAGCGCAGGACAGTCGTGGGCAGTGCCCTGGGCGTCGTAGAACTTCTTTCCGCCGGCAGCCATCTCGGTGTACCAGCTGATGTCCGCACCGCGCACGAAGTCCGTAATCGGTTCGGGCTGGGACAGGTCGGGCTTGGAAGGTTCATCGGGCTTTTCCGTATCGCCACCCGGGGGCGGTGTGGGCTGCTCGGGGTCGTCGTTGCCGCCGCAGGCCGCGGTGGAGAGGGCGAGGAAGAGGGTAAGCAATAATGAGAGCTTTTTCATGTATGGAGAACTTGTGGGGTTATCGAAACAGTGATTATCGCAAAACGGTGGGAGCGACGGGTACGCTGGACTCTCCGTCCTGCAGGCCCTTGCCTTTCACGCTCAGGGTAGCCGTGCCCTGGGCCATCGTGGTCTGGACCACCACGGTCAGCATGCCACCGAAGGCGTGCATGTGGGGGAGGTGGAAAAGTTCGAGCGAAGTGGGGTCGCCGTTGGCCACAGCGCGGAAGCGGGCCGCCCCCGTCACGTCGAAGGAGAGTTCGCCGTTGAACTGCGGACAGAGGTTGCCGTCCTTGTCCACCACTTTCACCGTGAAATAGGCCAGGTCCTTGCCGTTTGCGTGCAGCATTTCGGCATAGCTCGGGACCACTTCGATATGGTGTGCCTTGCCCGCGGTGTGAACCTGGCGGCGCGCAGCCTCGCGGCCCTCGGCGTCGTAGGCCACCACTTCGAGCGTACCCGGTTCATACTTCACCTCGTTCCACATCAGGCGGTAGCGTTCCTCCACGGTGCGGGCCTCCTCGCGCGAAGCCTTCGTGCGGCGGCCGAGGCTCTTGCCGTTGAGGAAGAGTTCGGCCGAGGGGTAGGACGTGTAGACAAACACGGGCGTCACCTTTCCGCGGCGGCCCGGCCAAGTCCAGTGGGGCAGGATGTGCAGCGTTTCCGCCGAGCGGTTCCACACGCTACGGTAGAGGTAGAATCGGTCCTTGGGCAGCGAGGCAAGGTCGATGATGCCGAACATGGAAGAGTGGTTGGGCCAGGCGTCGGTGTCGTAGGGCGAAGGTTCGCCGAGGTAGTCGAAGCCCGTCCAGACGAACTGTCCGATGGTCCAGTCGTAGTCGTCGGCCAGGGCAAAGTCTATGTCGGGAATGTTCGACCACGAGCAATAGTCGAGGTCGTAGCTGCAGCTCTGGTGGTCGGGGGTGATGGCGTCGGCCTTGCGCTGTACGGGGAAATGGTACACGCCGCGCGAGCTCACCGTCGAGGAAGTCTCCGAACCGAGCACGATGTTTTGCGGCAGCCGGCTGTAAGCCTCCTCGTAGCGGTGGGCGCGATAGTTGAAGCCCGGGATGTCGAGCATGGCGGCAAAGCCATTGTCCAGCACGCACGACACCTGGTCCATACCGCAGGTCACGGGACGCGTGGGGTCCTCGCGGTGACAGATGTCGCGGAGGAATTTCGCCACCTTGTAGCCCTCCTCCGAACACTGCGTGGGCACTTCATTGCCCACGCTCCACATCACCACCGAAGGATTGTTGCGGAACTGGCGGAGCATGTTCACCATGTCGCGTTCGGCCCATTCGGCGAAATAGCGGTGGTAACCGTTGTCACACTTCGCGATGTCCCATTCGTCGAAGGGTTCGAGCATCATCATGAAGCCCATTTCGTCGCAGAGGCGCACGAGTTCGGGCGCAGGCATGTTGTGCGAAGTGCGGATGGCGTCGCACCCCATGTCCTTCAGCATCAGCAGCTGATGGCGTAGGGCACTCACGTTGATGGCCGCGCCGAGCGGACCGAGGTCGTGGTGGAGACAGACTCCCTGGAACTTGCGCCGCTTCCCATTGAGGTAGAAACCCTTGTCCGCCACGAACTCGAGACTGCGCACCCCGAAGGGCGTTTCGTAGACATCCTGGATGCGGCCGCCCGCCCACACCGTGGTGGTAGCTTTATATAAATAAGGAGATTCCGGACTCCAGAGGCGGGGCTTCTCCAGCGTGAGGTGCTGTTCGAAAGGTTCGCCGTGGCGGATGTAGCCCACGTTCCTTTTTCGCGCCACCACCTTTCCCTCCGCGTCGCGCACCACCGTCTCGAGCGTAAGCAGACAGGTGTCGGCCCCCACCACCGTCGTGCGCAGGCAGACCGAGGCGAAGTCGTCCGCCACGTGCGGCGTGGTGAGCTGCGTGCCCCACACAGGCACATGGACCGCCTCCGTTTCCACCAGTCGCACCTTGCGGTAAAGCCCCGCGCCAGGATACCAGCGGCTCGACTGCGGCTTGTTTTCCAGGCGCACCGCCAGCACGTTTTCGCCCCCGTCCTTCCGCACAAGGTCCGTCACGTCGCAGTGGAAAGAATTGTAGCCGTAGGGCCAGAACACGGCTTCGTGGCCGTTCACGTAGACCCGTGCCTCGCTCATGGCCCCGTCGAACACCAGGGTGGAGCGCTTGCCCGGCGTAGTGCGGAACGTGCGACGGTACCAGCCCACGCCCACGTAGGGCAGTCCCCCCGTGCGCCCCGTCTTCACCGAGGCTTCGGTTTCAAAGTTTTGCGTCACCGCCACTTTCTGCAAGTCATTGTTGCGGTCGAAAGGCCCTGTGATGGCCCAGTCGTGCGGGATATCCACGCGCTGCCAGTCGGCATCGTCGTACTTGGCCGCATCGGCGCCCACGGCCTCACCTCGGTGAAAGAGCCAGTCGCGCTCGAGCAGGACCTCCGAACGCTGTGCCATTGTGTCGAGCCAGCTCCCCGCGAAGAGGAGGGCGAGAAAGAAAAGTGTTTTTTTCATGGAGAATGGGTTAAGTAGAAAACAGTAATCCTTAATCGCCTGCAAAAGTAAGCGAAACTCCGTTTTATCGCTACCTGGGACTCCTTTTTTTCTAAGTCCCCCCTTTTACGGTGAACCGTGGAAAGACTGTAAGGTACCGAGAGACATTCTCTATTCAGAGGCTAAGGAAACGGGGCGTTCGTCGATAAACACAGTATTTTGGTCTAAAAGATTTGGGAAAAAAGAAAAAGTGCCCTATATTTGCAACAGAAAACACAATAGGAGGTGCGACTCGCAGTGGCGAACCTCTCAGCATCATCAAGAATGTGACATGAATTTATAAGCTATAAGGTAATAGTGTTTTTTAGGTAAATGACGAAAAAGACAGTGCTCGCCGGGAGGCGCGTGCTGTCTTGCTTTTTTGAGGTTGTACCCCACAAATCGCCGCCCTTGCGTGCGTCCGGACGCGAGCCGCTTGACTTTAACGTTTTTAACCTTCCGCAACACCGAATATGCCCAACGAAACAGCCGCGCCCGCGCCCCACATTTCACCCGCAGCACCGCCGGCCACGAAAGCAGGAGTTGTGCGGACAAGTCCTGGGATTGAATTTACAAGTCCTGGGATTGAAAAACAAAATCCTGGACTTGGCAGCGCGTTTTCCTGCCTACAAATACGGCATTGGGGAGGCGGAATAAAGAAAGGAAGCCCACGGGGAACTTCCTTTACTTTTGTATCACAAAGATAAGCATTTTGGCGGAGAAAAGCAAATGGCAATTTTCCATTTTAACATTTCACCATGACACGCCTGCGCTGCGACACGCTGCGGGCCTATGCTTCGCCGCGCACTGCCGCGATGGCTTCCTCGAGCGTGAGGCTCTGCTGCTCGCCGCTTTCCATGTTTTTCAGCGCAATGCGGCCTTCGGCCATCTCCGCCTCGCCGACCAGGGCGACAAAGGGGACGCGGTGGGCGTTGGCGTAGGCCATTTGCTTCTTCATCTTCACGGCATCGGGATAGACTTCCGTGGCGATGCCCGCACGGCGGGCGGCTGCGGCAAGGCGCAGGCAGTGGGCCGCCTCGCGGGGACCGAAATTGATGAACAGCAACTGTGCGCCGGCCTGCGTGGCGGCGGGATAGAGGTCGAGCTGGGTGAGCACGTCGTAGATGCGGTCCGCACCGAAGGAGATGCCCACGCCGCTCAGGCCCGGCAGGCCGAAGATGCCCGTGAGGTTGTCGTAGCGGCCGCCGCCCGTGATGGAACCGATCTGCACGTCGAGGGCCTTCACCTCGAAGATGCAGCCCGTGTAGTAGTTCAGACCGCGGGCCAGCGTGAGGTCGAGTTCGATGGGGTTGCGCAGTTGGCTGCCCGTGAGGGTCTCGAGCACGAAGGCCACTTCGTCCACGCCCTTCAGGCCCACTTCGCTTTCGGCAAGCACCGTGCGCATCGTGGCGAGCTTTTCCTCGTTCGACCCCGACAGGGCGATAATCGGCTGCAGCTTTTCGACCGCTTCAGGGGAGAGCCCCACGGCACGGAGTTCCTCGTTCACCTTTTCGAGGCCAATCTTGTCGAGCTTGTCGATGGCAACGGTGATGTCTACAATCTTGTCGGCCGCGCCGATGGTTTCGGCGATGCCTGTGAGTATCTTGCGGTTGTTGATTTTGATGGCGACGCGGATGCCGAAGCGGGAGAACACTTCATCGACAATCTGCATGAGCTCCACTTCGTTGAGGAGGGAGTCGGAACCGACAACGTCGGCGTCGCACTGGTAAAACTCGCGGTAGCGGCCTTTCTGGGGGCGGTCGGCGCGCCACACGGGCTGTATCTGGTAGCGCTTGAAGGGCATCTGGAGTTCGTCGCGGTGCTGTACAACAAAGCGGGCGAAGGGTACGGTGAGGTCGTAGCGCAGGCCCTTTTCGCAGAAGCGGGCAGCGAGGCGGGCAGCGTTGCTCTCAGCATATTCGTCGGCGGGGACATCGCGGCGGAAGTCGCCGGAGTTCAAGATCTTGAAGAGGAGTTTGTCGCCCTCCTCGCCATATTTTCCCATGAGCGTGGAGAGGTTTTCCATCGCGGGGGTTTCTATCTGGCTGAAGCCGTAGAGGGCGTAGACGCTGCGGATGGTTTCAAAAATGTAGTTACGTCGAGCCATTTCAACGGCCCCGAAGTCGCGGGTGCCCTTGGGTATGCCGGGTTTTTGTGCCATATCGGAAAATGTATTAGTCTGTTTGGAAAAAGGGGTTAAGAGAAAGCGGGCCCCGGCCTTACGGCTTGGCCACTTCCTTCACGAGGTAGATTTGGGTGGGCAGGTGGTCGGAGAAGCCATTGAGCCACACGCCGCCGGCATGGGTGCGGAGGGGATTGCCCTTGTAGCGTCCTTCCTGCTGGAAGAGATAGTCGCGCAGGAAGATGGCGTGCTGGTAGAACTTCAGCGTGGAGCGGTCCTTGCCCACGAGGTTGCCGGAAACGACAATCTGGTCGAAGAGGTTCCACTTGCCGTCGTAGAGGAGTGTGCCTTGGCCCACCTTGTAGAGGGTGTTGTACCAAGGGTTGTACATATCGGTCGGTTTCTTCACCTTGGCGGGTTCGCTCACGCAGCCGAGCTGCTCGGTCATGCTCTTGTTGCCCGGGTCGTCGTTCATGTCGCCCATGACGATGACTTTCGACGCGGGGTCGGCCTGCATGAGGGCCAAAATGAGCTGGCGCACCTGGAAACCGGCACGCTGGCGCACTTCGTCGCCTGCGGCGCGGGAGGGCCAATGGTTCACGATGAAGTGGAGGCGTTCGCCGGCGAGCTGCCCAGTCATCACGAGGAAGCCGCGGGTGATATGGGTGGTGTCGCCGCGGAGGTCGGTATGGGCTTGCACCTGGCCTTGGGCGTCGGTGTAGAAGCCGAGGAGGGGGTCGTCCACGCGGCCGCTCTCACCATAGTAATAGGGCACGACCATGGCGCGCTCGAGCTGGAAGAAACGGGGATTGTAGAGGAAGGCGCACTCCACGCCACGGCGGTCCACGCCGGGGAAGTCTACGTAGCGCCACCCCTTCGCGGCGAGGGCGGGCTGGGCGAGGAGGTCCTCCAGCACGCGCTCGTTCTCAATCTCAGAGAGGCCCACGACGGCGGGGCCCACGGGGAGCTTGTCGGTGCAGAGTTCGGAGAGCACGCGGGAGATATTGCGGAGCTTGGCCTCGTATTTCATTTTCCCCCATTTGTAGGAACCATCGGGGAGGAACTCGTAGTCTTTCTTGCCGGCGTCGTGGAGGGTGTCGAAGAGGTTTTCGACGTTGTAGAATGCCACGCCGTAGAGGGCGTAGCTTTTCTGCTGTGCGCCTTCGGGGCGGGCGGTGAAGGAGGAGAGGAGGGTGAGGGCTGCGAAGAGGAGCAACCAGGATAATGCGGAGTGTTTCATAAAAATGTAAGAAGCAGGAAGTCAAATGACTCGCCTCGCGCGGAGGTGCTGCGGGGCTGAGGCGGCGGCAAATTTCATAAAAAAAAATGAGAAAAGCGAGGATTTGCCGCTTTCGCGCTCAGATTTCATGGTCCTGTAACGAGTGTGGCCATAATTTTTCCTAATTTTGCCTCGCTTTTTCTCTTTGCAACTCTTTCATCTTGCGGAGGCGGAAGCTGATGGTCTACGGCTGTTCGCTCCGCTTTCTTTTTAAAGAACCACAAAGCATTCTCAATAATTTCTATGAAGAAAGGTGTAAAACTCACTGCGGCAGCCCTGCTGATGGCTTCAGGGGCGCTGGCGCAAACACCCGCCGACTCCCTGAGTGTGCTCGACAATGCGGACTTTACGTTTACGGAAAGTCAGCTCGACGAGGACAACGATGCGGCTCAGACCGTTTCGACCATCACGGGGGCCAAGAGCGACCCGTACAACTCGGAGGTGGGCTACCTGTTCAGCGCCATGCGCTTCAAGGTGCGTGCCTACGACAACATGTACAACAGTTACTACCTGAACGGACTGCAGCTGAACGACCTGGAACTGGGGCGCTTCGGCTACAGCATGGTGGGTGGCATGAACGATGCCACGCGCAACCAGGAGGGCCTCTCGGCCTACGACTTCAACCGCGTGGGCGTGATGGGCGTGGGCGGCGGCACGAGCGTGAACGCACGGGCCTCGCAGTTTGCCCAGGGCAACAAACTGACGCTCTCGGGCTGTAACCGCAACTATGTGGCCCGCGGCATGTACACGCACGCCACGGGCATCCTGCCTTCGGGCTGGGCGTTCGCCGGACAGGTGGGCTACCGCTGGGCCAACGAGGGCGTGATTGAAGGAACGTTCTACAACTCCTTCTCCTACTTCCTCGCTGCCGAGAAACGCTTCGACGAACACCACGCGCTGAGCCTCGTGACGTTCGGCTCGCCCACCGAACGCGCCCAGCAGGGGGCTTCGACGGAGGAGGCGTACTGGCTGGCAAACTCGCACTACTACAACCCGAACTGGGGCTACCAGAACGGGGAGAAGCGTAACGCGCGCGTGGTGAACGACTTCGAACCTACGGCCATCCTCACCTGGGACTGGAAAATCAACGACGCGAAGAAGCTCACCACGGCGGCGGGCTTCAAGTACTCGATGTACAGTTCGACGGCGCTGAGCTGGAGCGGCGATGCCTACGACCCGCGACCGGACTACTACAAAAACCTCCCGAGCGCTATCTTCGACGTGTATGACCCGGAGAAAAACAATCCAGACTACCTCGCCCAGAACCCCTACTTGCTGGACCAGTACAACGACTTGGTGGACTTCTGGACGAGCTCGAAGGCGAACCGGCAGCTCAACTGGGACCGCATGTACTTCGTGAACCGGCAGAGCGAGGCCAACGGCGGGGAGGCACTCTACTACCAGGAACGCCGCCACAACGACCAGATGGTCTTCGCGCTGAACTCGGCCTTCAACCAGGAAATCAACCGCAACAGCAAATTAACGCTGGGCCTCTCGCTCAACGCGACGAAGGGTATGCACTACAAGACGATGGCTGACTTGCTCGGCGCGCACTCGTTTACGGACATCGACAAGTTCGCGGCCAACGACTACGGCATCGGCAGCATCGAGGCGCAGAACGACTTGCGCCACCCGAACCGCCAAATCGGACAGGACGACAAGTTTGGCTACAACTACAACATTTTCGTGAACAAGGCCCGGGCCTACGGTCTCTACGAACTGAACCAGGGCCCGTTCAGCTACCGCCTCTCGGCCTACGCGGAAGGAACAACGATGGAACGCGAGGGCTTGATGCAAAACGGTCGCGCGCCGGAAAACTCCTACGGCAAGAGCGGACAGGCCAAGTTCCTCGGCGGCGGCGGCCGCTTCGGCCTCACTTACCGCCCCTCGGGTGCGCACATCCTGTCGCTGAACTTCGGCTGCCAAAGCGATGCGCCCCTGGCGCGCAACAGCTTCGTGGCACCGCGCATGCAGAACAATTTCGTGGACAACCTGACGAACGAACAGGTGTTCAGCGCGGAGGCTGCCTACCAGTTCCGCTTCGGCGACCTCACGGGTAAGCTGGCGGGCTACTACTCGCGCTTCAACAACGGCGTGGAACAGACGGCTTTCTACAACGACCAAGAGGAACGCTTTACGTACTTGACGATGTCGGGCGTGGACCGCGAACACTTCGGCGTGGAGGCTGCGCTGAAATACCAGCTGACGTCGAACTTCTCAGTGAGCTTCACGGGGACCGTTTCGGAAGCGCAGTATGTGAACAATCCCTTGGCACAGGTGGCCTACGAGGGGATGAACGCCGCGACGCTGCAAAGCCTGAACCGCTGGACGAACCCGCTGACGGGCGAGGTGATGCCGCTGCGGGTGATCGCCGACGGGATGCGCGTGAGCGGTACGCCGCTGACTGCACTGAGCCTGGGGCTGAACTACAACGTGAACGGATGGTTCTTCGAGGCCAACCTGAACTACTACGACCGGGTGTACGTAGACTTCTCGGAGTATCGCCGACTGAGCAACGTGCTGCCCGCCTACAGTTCGGAAGGTATGGACTTGAAGGGCAACTTGCTCTTCCCGAGCGTGAACGCGGATGACCTGGCGAAGGGGGCTATCCTCTACGACAACCAGCGCACCATCCCCGTGGCCTTCGACGTGAACGGCAACGTGACGGAGACGAAAGACAACCCGCACTATGGACAGGTGGCTGCCACCTACGCGGCGGAACAGGAGAAGTTCAAGGGTGGCTTCATGCTCGACCTCTCCGTGGGACGCTACATCCGCCTGAAGGGCGGCAAGAGCTTGAGCATCAACCTCCAGGTGCAGAACGCGACGAACAACCGCAACCTCCGCACGGGTGGCTACGAGCAGAACCGCGACGACTTCTACAACACGGGCGTGGCGAAGGCTTACCGCTTCTCCAAGAACTCGAAGTATTACTATGCCAACGCAATCAATGCGTTCCTCAATGTCGGATTTAAATTCTAAGGCTTCCTCATGAAACTGAAACAGATATTTCCTCTCTTGGCCCTCGCGCTCTCTTCTGTGCTGGGCCTGTCTGCCTGCATGGACGACTACGACGAGCCGAACACCGACGACTTCCTCATCACGAGCAGCGAGAACATCGGCGAGGTGAACTACTCGATTGCGCAACTGAAGCAGGACAAGGCTTCGCTCTTCGGACAGACGAATGCCTTTGAACTGGTGAACACGGACCTCATCATCGAGGGCGTGGTGGTGGCCAACGACTGCGGCGGCAACCTCTACCAGACGCTGCTGCTGCGACACATCGACGACTCGAAGCCCGAGGGTGACCCCCTGCGCGACCAAGCGCTGGTGCTGGCCGTGAAACACACGTGGCTCACGCCTTATTTCCCCGTGGGGCAGCGCGTGAAGGTGAACCTCAAGGGGCTCTACGTGGGCTGCTACTCGAAGCTGCCGAAAATCGGTCAGCCTTACTACACGAGCAGCGGCAACCTGCGCCTGGGACCCATCTTGCTGCAACTCTGCTCCACGAACGTGGAACTGGTGGGCAAGCCCGACCCGGACTGCCCGGAGTGCAAGCCCGTGGAACTCTCGCCCGAATGGCTCCGCACAACGGCCTACCGCAACTACCTGTACTACCCGCAGCTGGTGACCGTGCGCGGTACGCTCCAGGAGGCCGACGGGGAGGCCATCTTCGCACCGGAAAGCCTGCAGGATGCGGGCTACGGCGTGGACCGCACGCTCGTGAACAGCGTGAACAACACGAAGGTGACCATCCGCACTTCTACGCAAAACGATATCTCGTTCACCGTGATGCCGCAGGGCGAGCATGCCTTCACGGGCCTGCTGAGCTACTACAGCAACTGGCAGGTGCAACTCCGCTCGGTAGACGACATTCAGTAACAGCCACTCCTTATTATATATAGTCAATTCTCATCATGAAAAAGCATCTTCTTTCATTTGCCATAGCTACCCTCACGCTGGGCTTCACGGCCTGCGAAGACGTGCCCGCTCCCTATACGGTGAACAGCGGCAATGGCGAACAACCCACTTCGGGCGTGCTGCTCGAAGAAACTTTCTCCTCCTCGCTGGGCAGTTTCGCTGCCATCAACGTGGTGGGCAACTACTCCTGGGCCGTGAGCTACAGCTGCGCCCAAGTGACTTCGTATGTCGACACGGACGGCGACGGCACGAAGGAGAACAACGCAGCCGAAAGCTGGCTCGTGGGGCCGAAACTCGACTTCTCGAAGATTGAGAGCGCCCACGTTTCCTTTGAATACATTCTCCGCTACGCCAACGCTTCGGAGGTGAAGTCGAACTACCAGGTACTCGTGAGCAGCGACTACTCCAACTCGCCCGCATCGGCCACCTGGACGGCACTCAACTTCAACGCTACGCAGGGCTCGGACTGGGACACTTGGTACAACACGGGCAAGCTGAACATTCCCGCCGAGTTCATGGGCAAGCCGGAGGTGACGGTGGCGCTCTGCTACAAGGCCAACGCCAAGGCTGCCACCTGGGAAGTGAAGAACCTGAAGGTGGAAACGGGCGAAGGCGACACGCCGGGTGAAGGCGGCGGCGAAGGCGGCGGCGAAGAAGCGGGCGTGAAGGAACTGCCCTACGCCGAAGCTTTCTCCACCACGCTGGGCGGCTTCAAGAACTATACCACCAGCGGTTCGGGCGAATGGATCATCGACTTCTCCACGGCGAAGGCCACGGGCTACGACAACGCTTCGAAAGTGACCACGGCGGGTACTTACTACTTGGTGAGTCCCGAAATCTCCCTCGCCGGTCAGACGGAGGCACACGTAGCCTACGAATACATTCTCCGCTACGACAAAGGCCAGGAAAACCAGCAGCTCTACATCTCTACCTCGTTCGACGAAACGAAGCCCGCCGAAGGCTGGGTGCTCCTCAACGGCACGCACACCGAAGGAGTGGACTGGACCAACTTCGCGAAGGCTGACATCGCCATCCCGGCTGAATACATGGGCAAGAACATCCGCCTGGCTTTCCGCTACAACACGAATGCGGAGAGCGGCTCGACCTGGGAGGTGAAGAACTTCTCCATCGCTGCGGGCAAGCCCGGTGAAGAACAGGGCGGCGGCAACGAGAACCCCGGTGGGGGCGAAGACGTGGGCGACCCTTCGCAGTCGAACGGTGACTTCGAGAACTGGACGGGCGGCAAGCCCAACAACTGGACCACGACGTCCACGGCAGGCAACGCCTCGCTCTCACAGAGCACGGATGCGCACGGCGGCAAATACGCCGTTGAAGTGGGCGGCACCAATTCCGCCAACAAGCGCCTCGGCTACAAGGAAATGAAGCTCCCCGCAGGCACTTACACCATGACGTTCTACACGAAGGCGGCCTCGGCCACGGGCGGCAGCGTACGTCCCGGCTATGTGCCCATCAAGGACGATGGCTCCGTAGGCAGCTACGTCTACGGCGATTACACGAACGACCTCACGCAGGGCGAATGGGTGCTCGTGAGCCACGAATTCACGCTTTCGGCCGAAACGACTGTCTGCCTCGTGATCATGAACTCCAAGAACCCCGGCGGCAACGTGCTCATCGACGACTTCACGCTGACGGACGGCACGGGTAAGGTTTACATCAAGTAATTCTCCCCTACCCCGCCACACAACCAAGGTGAGGCTTCGGCGCTTCGGTGCAGGCCTCACCTTGTTTTCCCTCCCCACACCTTTATTATATATATGTACAGAAAACGCTACTCTCTGAAGTTCCTCTTAGCAGGTCTCCTCGCCCTGGGCCTCACCTCCTGCGGCGGCGACGACAACGACGGTTTCCAGTTCGGCGAAAGTTCGGGCAACCCAGGCACGGTCACGCCGCCGAAGGAAATCACCGCGCGCATGGAAACGCCCGAGCCGCTCACGAACGGCACCACCGTAGTCCTGTCCCATTCCACGAAGGAAAGCAGCGGCCGCGAGGTGCTCACCTACAGCCTCGAGTACGACAAGGCGAAATACCACTCGCGCTGGGTAGCCTTCCGCTTCGACGGCGACACCCGGGCCAAGAGCGTGTCGCGTTCCGACGAGCCATTCGCCGACGACCCGAGCCTGGCGTCAAACCTCCGCATCGGTTCGAACGGCTTCGGCTACGCCTACAACCGCGGCCACCTCTGCGCCTCGGCCGACCGCCTCTACTCGAGAAGCGCCAACGCCATCACGTTCTACATGTCGAACATGTCGCCGCAGATGGGCTCGTTCAACCAGGCCTACTGGATTACGCTGGAGGGCCTCGTACAGAAGCTCGGCCGCGATGTGTCTTTTGCCGACACGCTCTATGTCGTGAAGGGCGGCACAGTGAAGGACGGACAAATTCTCGACTGGGTGAACCGCGTGAACGGCACCCGCGTGGCCGTCCCGAAGTACTACTACATGGCCCTCCTCAAGGTGAAAAACGGCACCTACTCGTCCATCGCCTTCTGGATGGAACACAAGGATTACGGCTACACCTACGACCACCAGGCCCCGCTCTCGGAAATGAAGCAACACGCCGTCACGGTGAACGACCTGGAACAGAAAACGGGCATCAACTTCTTCCCCAACCTTTCACGCACGGGACAGAAGGAGGAGGTCGTTGAAAGCCAGCTCATACCCGCAAATTGGAAACTTTAGCCAACTATTTTCGCACAGAATTAAAAAAGTTGTGCATTTTCCGGTGCTTTTTCGCTGCAAATGTTTGTCTGTTAGGAATATAACATTACTTTTGCAGCCGAAAACAAGTCAAGAAAGCAATAATTCACTAATTTCAAATAGAAGAAACCATGTCTGATATTGAAGCAAAAGTAAAAGCCATCATCGTTGACAAACTGAGTGTTGACGAAGCAGAAGTGAAGAACGAAGCCAGCTTCGCAAACGACCTCGGCGCTGACTCTCTCGACACTGTAGAGCTCATCATGGAATTCGAAAAGGAATTCGGCATCACCATTCCCGATGACAAGTCTGAAAAGATTGCTACCGTAGGTGACGCTATCGCTTACATCGAAGAGAACGTAAAATAAGTTTGTCTGCGATTTAACTCTCCCGTTTAACGTTTAACGTAACGCGTTGGCGTCGCGCCCTTTGGTGCGATTGTTTCACGTGTTCGTTAAACGTTAAATTGTATGCGCGCTGTTTTCGCGCCACACATTGTTTCACCCCGTCCTGGCTTCCCGCCTCCCCTGCCCCTTGGCACACAGCTCCCCGTCTGGAGCTTAGTAGATCAGTAAGTTCCCG
Source organism: uncultured Bacteroidales bacterium (assembly GCA_946055515.1). Lineage (GTDB taxonomy): Bacteria > Bacteroidota > Bacteroidia > Bacteroidales > Bacteroidaceae > Alloprevotella. Next base: position 10,837 of record CAMGGA010000003.1, on the reverse strand, counting down.
TATTCTTCCCTTCCGAGCGTACCAATCTACTAAAAGGCGTGTGCGGGCCGAAGGCTGGCCAGGCTCTTCCCCCTCCTAATCTTCATTATTTTATGGAACTCAAAAGAGTAGTAGTTACGGGCTTAGGAGCCCTCACCCCCGTAGGTAACACCCTTGCCGAAACCTGGGAAAACATCAAGAACGGTGTCAGCGGTGCTGGCCCCATCACCCACTTCGACGCTTCCAAGTTCAAGACGCAGTTTGCCTGCGAAGTGAAGAACTTCAAGGTCAACGACTTCATCGACCGCAAGGAAGCACGCAAGATGGACCTCTACGAGCAGTACGCCCTCGTCGCTGCCATGGAAGCCATCAACGACTGCGGTTGGGACATGGAGAAGATCAACAAGAACCGCATCGGTGTCATCCTCGGTGTCGGCATCGGCGGCATCCACACCTTCGAGGAGGAAGCCGGCTACTACGCCCAGAACAAGGAGAACGGCCCGAAATTCAACCCCTTCTTCATCCCCAAGATGATTGCCGACATCGCTGCCGGCCAAATCTCCATCCAGTACGGTTTCCACGGCCCCAACTACACCACCACCTCGGCTTGCGCCAGCTCCACCAACGCCTTCGCCGACGCCTTCAACCTCATCCGTCTCGGTAAGGCCGACGCCATCGTCACGGGTGGTTCCGAAGCTGCCATCTGGCCCTGCGGCGTGGGCGGCTTCACCGCCATGCACGCCCTCTCCACCCGCAACGACGACCCCGCCCGCGCTTCCCGTCCCTTCAGCGCCAGCCGCGACGGTTTCGTCATGGGTGAAGGTGCCGGTATCCTCATCCTCGAAGAACTCGAGCACGCCAAGGCCCGCGGCGCCAAAATCTACTGCGAAGTAGCCGGCGTGGGCATGTCGGCCGATGCCCACCACATCACCGCTTCTCACCCCGAAGGGCTCGGTGCCCACCTCGTGATGAGCGCAGCCCTCGAGGATGCTGAAATGAAACCCGAGGACATCGACTACATCAACGTTCACGGTACTTCCACCCCCGTGGGTGACATCTCGGAAGTGAAAGCCATCACGAAGCTCTTCGGCGAACACGCTTACAAGCTCAACATCAGTTCCACGAAGTCCATGACGGGCCACCTCCTCGGTGCTGCCGGTGCCGTAGAGGCCATGATTTGCTGCCTCGCCGTGCAGAACGACATCGTGCCTCCCACCATCAACCACGAGGACGACGACCGCGACGAAAACATCGACTACAACCTCAACTTCACCTTCAACAAGGCACAGGAGCGTCCCATTCGTGCTGCACTGAGCAACACCTTCGGGTTCGGCGGACACAACGCCTGCTGCATCCTGAAGAAGTACAACGGTTAATCCCCATTCATTTGCCAGCCCCTTCCCTTAGCGGCGCCTCCTTGGCGGGGCGCGTGGGAGAAGGGGCTGTTCTTTTGTTTTCGCAATGATAATGAATTTATTCGACCGGATGAAGCTCCCTTTCCGCAAGAACAAGGAGTTTCTTTCGGTTCTCTACGACATATTGGGCTTCTACCCCCACGACATCGAAGTCTACCGCATCGCATTTTCCCACAAGTCCTTGGCCTACCACCGCGAGGAACGTCCCGCAGGGCGCGACCGCAAGGGCAGTGACCGCCGCAACCGCAGCGAGCGCCCGGCCAAGCCGCTCAACAACGAGCGCCTCGAGTTCCTGGGCGACGCCGTGCTCGAAACCGTCGTGAGCGACATTCTCTTCCGCCACTACCCCCACAAGCGCGAAGGTTTCCTCACCTCCACCCGCAGCAAGATCGTGCAGCGCGAGACCCTCAACCGCCTCGCCACAGACATGGGGCTGGAAAAGCTCATCCAGGCCGCGCAGGGCACCGACATGAGCCACACCAACATCGGCGGCAATGCCTTTGAAGCCCTCATGGGCGCCATCTACCTCGACCGCGGCTACAAACTCTGCCACTGGTTCATCTCCAAGCGCGTCATCGGCCACTTCATCGACGTGGAAGCCATGGCCCACAAGGAAGTGAACTTCAAGAGCAAGCTCATCGAGTGGAGCCAGAAGAACCGCATCACCATCCACTTCAAGGACTCCTCCAACGAGCCCAAGGGCAAGGGCTTCAGCAGCGTCATCAGCCTCGAAGGCATCATCATCGGCCGCGGCAACGGCCGCTCCAAGAAGGAGAGCCAGCAGGAAGCCGCCAAAGATGCCCTCACCCTCATGCGCCGCGACGTGAAGACCTACGACAGCATCTTCCGCGCCAAGGAAAAGCGCACCGCCATGGAGGCCGAAGAATCCTTCGCCCTGCCCAAGATTGACGAGATTGAGGAAGTCCTCGCCCGCGGCAAGAAGAAACCTGCAGCCGATGCCCCCGTCTACGAGGAGAAGAAGGCGAAGCGCGCCACGTCCGACTCCGATGCAGCCTACGACACGGCCTACGACGCCGATGCCGACTACGAAGTCATCGACACGCCGCCCGCAGCGCCCCGCCTCACCGCCGAAGACTATGCCGCCAAGGGCCTGCCTCTCCCGCCCTCGGAGGACGATGCGCAGGAGAGCGAACCCTCCAGCCGCCGCCAGCGGAAGCAAAACCGCGGTGGCAAAACCGTAGAGGAGGCCCTCGCGGAAAAGGCCCAGCCCGAACGCGCCGCCAAGGCGAAACCCGCCAAGGAGGCGCAGAAGAAGGAGAAAGAACCCACGGCCGAACCCGCCCGGGAGAAAGCGCCGAAGGAAAAGCCCCAGCGCGAACGTGCCCAGCGTGAGAAGCAGCCGCGCCAGAAAGCCGCAGAAACCGAAAGCCCCCAGCTGGCCCGTCCGCAGGGCGAAGCCAAGTCGCAGCCCGCCGCTGCACCCGCTGCCGACCCCGAAGTGGTCGTGGTGAAGGACCTCACCGCCATCGCGCCGCCCGAGCCCGCCGATTTCGAGCCGCAGCCCGCCGCCGCGCCGAAGGCCGGAGCCCCCGCAGCAGATCTCCCCGCAGACAGCCGCACCGAGGCCCCGCTCGAAGCCGAGGCGCAAATGCTCATCGATGCCTACGAAGCAGCGGGCTTCTCCGTCACGCCTCCGCAGCAAGCACCGGTCCCCGCGCCGCAGCCTGCCGCAGAAGCCGCAGCCACGGAAGCCGCCGGGAGCCAGTCTTCCACGGCAGACAAGGCTGAAGAAGGTCTGGAAGACCTCTCCGAAGTGCTCAGTACTCTCGGTGCCATCCCCGAAGAGGTAGAGGCCGAAATCACCGCCTTTGCCAGTGAGTCCGTGCCCGATGCGCCCGAGCCCGGAATTTCCGGACAGCAACAGGCTACCTTCGCGCAGCAGGACGCTGCCGAGGAAGCCGCCGGGTCCACTGTGCCCGAGGCGCCCGAGGCCGAAACCCCTGAACAGGAGCAGGCCGCCCTTGCAGAGCAGGCACTCGCCGAGGAAGCTGCCGGGCCCACTGTGGCCGAGGCGTCCGAGGCCGAGGCCGGGATTTCCGAAGAGGAGCAGGCCTACATCGCAGAGCAGGAAGCCGCCGAAGAAGCCGCCGGGCCCGACGTGCCCGAAGACGAGGCCGGCGAAGTGCCGCAGGCCAAGCCCGCATCGCTCCACGATGCCGCGCCCAAACCCATCCTGCGCCACCTCAGCATCGACGATTTCGTATTCGGCACCGACCCCTCGGAAGACCAGCCCTTCGATGCCGACCTCGAAGCGGAAGCCGAGCGTCCGCAGACACGCAAGCCCAACCGCCGGCGCCGCCGTCCCTCCCGCCATTCCAAGCCGGAAGGCAACGAAGGACAGTCCGCCGCCCCCCGCGACCAAGCCTCCGACGCAGCCCCCGAGGCCAAGTCCGGCCAATCTGCGCAGCGCCGTCGCCGTCGCCGCCGTCCCCAGGGACAGGGCGAGGCGTAAGCCACATCCCAATCGGTTATGAGAAACCGGGCAATCAGGTTATAAAGAGCGTGGCCCCAGTTTGCCACCCGCAAAGCCACTTTATAGCCCCGCAACCCGACTCCTCATAACCGATTTCTTTATTAAAAACCGCCAAAGGGAAAAAAAGTTTTGCGTTTTCCGCCCACTTCGCATTTAATTACTACTTTTGCGCGATTTTCAACAGGTATATAGAAAAATCTTTTTAAAACAAATCATCGATGAACGTGATAACGAAAAGCGTTTCGCTGCCTGATGGCCGCACCATCAGCATCGAAACGGGCAAGCTGGCCAAGCAGGCCGACGGTGCTGTCATGCTGCGCATGAACAACACCATGCTGCTGGCCACAGTCTGCGCCGCCAAGACAGCACAGCCCGGCACAGACTTCATGCCCCTCCAGTGCGATTACAAAGAAAAGTACAGCGCCGCAGGACGTTTCCCCGGCGGCTTCACCAAGCGCGAAGGCCGTGCAGGTGACTACGAAATCCTCACCTCCCGCCTTGTAGACCGCGCCCTCCGTCCCCTCTTCCCCTCCGACTACCACTGCGAGGTTTACGTAAACATCACGCTCTTCTCCGCCGATGGCGTGGATATGCCCGATGCCCTGGCCGGCTTTGCCGCCTCGGCCGCCCTCGCTGCCAGCGACATCCCCTTCGAAGGCCCCATCTCCGAAGTGCGCGTAGCCCGCGTGGACGGCGAATACATCGTGAACCCCACGTTTGAGCAGCTCGCCAAGGCCGATATGGACATCATGGTCGGCGCTACCGAAGAGAACATCATGATGGTAGAAGGCGAGATGGACGAAGTGCCCGAAAGCGCCCTCCTCGAGGCCCTCAAGGTGGCCCACGAAGCCATCAAGCCCATGTGCCAGCTCCAGAAGGAACTCTCCAAGGAACTCGGCACGGACGTGAAGCGCGCCTACGACGACGAGGTGAACGACGAGGAACTCCGCCAGCAGGTGAAGGACGAATGCTACGCACCCGCCTACGCCATTGCCCAGGCCGGTGACCACGACAAGCACCAGCGTGAAGAAGCCTTCACGAACATCCGCGAAGCATTCAAGGAACGCTATGCAGCCGCCCATGCCGAACTGACTGCCGAAGAACTCGAAGAGAAGAACAGCCTCGTGGACCGCTACTACCACGACGTGGAGCGCGACGCCATGCGCCGTTGCATCCTCGACGAAGGCAAGCGCCTCGACGGCCGCGGCACCACCGACATCCGTCCCATCTGGTGCGAGGTTTCGCCCCTCCCCATGCCCCACGGCTCCTCCATCTTCACGCGCGGTGAAACCCAGGCTCTCGCCACCGCCACGCTCGGCACAAAGCTCGACGAGAAGATGATTGACGACGTGCTCGACAAGAGCTACATGCGCTTCCTCCTCCACTACAACTTCCCCCCCTTCTCCACGGGCGAAGCCAAGGCCCAGCGCGGCGTAGGCCGTCGCGAAATCGGTCACGGCCACCTCGCCTGGCGTGCCCTGAAGGGTCAGATTCCTGCCGACTATCCCTACACCATCCGCATCGTGAGCGACATCCTCGAGTCCAACGGTTCCTCTTCGATGGCCACCGTCTGTGCCGGTACGCTCGCCCTCATGGATGCCGGTGTACCCATCAAGTCGCCCGTGAGCGGCATTGCCATGGGTCTCATCAAGAACCCCGGTGAAGACAAGTATGCCGTGCTCTCCGACATCCTCGGCGACGAAGACCACCTCGGCGACATGGACTTCAAGACCACGGGTACCGCCAAGGGACTCACCGCCACGCAGATGGACATCAAGTGCGACGGCCTTTCCTACGAAATCCTCGAGAAGGCCCTCGACCAGGCCAAGCAGGCCCGCGAGCACATCCTCGGCAAGATTGTAGAGACGATGCCCGCACCCCGTCCCGAGCTCAAACCCCACGTACCCCGCATCGAAGCCTTTGAAATTCCCAAGGAATTCATCGGAGCCGTCATTGGCCCCGGCGGCAAGATTATCCAGGGCATGCAGGAAGAGACCGGCGCCACCATCAGCATTGATGAAGAAGACGGCGTAGGCAAGATCCAGGTGAGCGGTCCGAACAAGGAAAGCATCGACGCCGCAGTGGCCAAGATCCGCGCCATTGTAGCCATCCCCGAAGTGGGCGAAGTCTACGACGCCAAGGTAGTGAGCATCATGCCCTACGGCTGCTTCGTAGAGTTCATGCCGGGCAAGGAAGGCCTCCTCCACATCTCCGAAATCGCCTGGAAGCGTCTCGAGACGGTCGAGGAAGCCGGCATCAAGGAAGGCGACACCATCAGCGTGAAGCTCCTCGAAATCGACGAGAAGACGGGCAAGTTCCGCCTCTCCCACCGCGTGCTCGAAGAGAAGCCCGAAGGCTGGGAAGAGCGTCCCGCCCGCCGTCCCCGCCGCGAAGGAAACGGTGAAGGCCGTGCGCCCCGCCGTCCCCGCCACGAGTAAAACGACATCCAACTTCTCCTATTAAAGGAGGGAACGCTGCCAGCTCAGCGTTCCCTCCTTATTTTATTCCCGACGTCAGCGTCCGCTGTAATCCGGGATTTCATACTTCGCCTTGGCCTTGGCCAGTCGCACGGCATCTTCGGGCGAAAGTGACGAAGTGCCGATGGTCCGCAGGCCCTTGAAGGTCGTTTCAAAGAGCGCCTCGAGCTGTTCGCGCGGCGTGCGCTCCTCGGGCGGATAGAGAATGGCCTCGTGTTGCAGGATTTGCTCCAGCGAGAAGCGCACGGCAATGACTTTGGCAGGCGATCCCGCCACCACGGCGTAGGGCGGCACCTCCTTGTTGACCAGCGAGCAGGCCCCCACTACGGCCCCGCGGCCCACATGGGCCCGCTCCAGGAAGGTACAGCGCGTACCTACCCACACGTCCTCCTCCACCACGATTTCCCCTGCACGGTCGTTGACGTGCGTCACGCTGAGAAACTGCGGGAGCCCCACCGTAGGCACGTGGCTGCCCGGCACGAAGATGCAGTCAGCACCCACTGCCGAGAACTTTTTCACGCGCAGGATGCCCCCCGAAGTCGTCACGCGCGTTTCGCCTTGCAGGCGCGTCCAGTCGTCCAGTTCCACAAACGAAGGTATCGTATAGAGCGGACCGAAAAGCTCCGTGTGCTTGCCCGCTTTCCGGTACGACTTTCTTTTCGTGTTCTTCACGAACATGGAGAAAACGATGAAGTAGCGTTCAATCGTTTCGGGGCTTATAAGTTTTCGCAAGAATTTTTTCAACATGTGATAAAGTTTGTTTTTGGGCAGAAAGATATGGTTCAGTCACGTCCGAGCGGAGTGAGGCAATCGAGCAAGAAGTGGAGTTGGCGAATGCCCAGAATGAAATAGCCATTCTCGTTCAGGTGTACCCCGTCCTCCATGTAAAACTCCTTCCAGTTCGCCTGCGTGAAGCAGTCCAGTTCCCACTGGAGCAGGCAGGGGATGCCCGCTTGGCGGAAGCAAGCGCTGTACGCGTCGAGATAGTCGTGGAAAGCCAGCGCAATGTCGTTTGTCGCTCCCGTCTGTAGCGCCATGCCGTCCGTCCGCACCCCGTTGAAGAACTTGGGGCAGTTGAAGGCCACGACGGTAGCCTCGGGGTTGCACAGCCTGATTTGGCGGATGAGGTAATTCAGGCCGCCGCAAGCCGTCAGCGCATGTTTCTTGTCGAAGCCGTCCGATTCGGTGCAGTCGGCGGGAGAACCGATGGGCACATTGCGGAAATAGTCGTTTGTCGTGCAGAAGATGATGTACACCTCGTGGCAGCCCAGCTGGTCGGCATAGCTCTTGAGCGTTTCCGTTTCCGCGCCGAAGGCATAGCCGCCATGACCGTAGGTTACCACCCTGCACGCCAGAGCCTCCGCCACCATACGTTTGGCCACGTCACACTCCTTGTTGTTCGCCAGCGAAGCCCCGATGTAGGCCACCGTAGCCCCCTGGAGCGAATAGCCCCCGGCCCGCGCCATCACTTCCGCGTAGCCCGCCAGGGGGTAGCGTGCCGCAAGGGAATCGAGCAGTGCTGTGCCTTGGGAGGAACAGTGCAACATCATGGGTGCGAAATCGTCGTCCGTGGTACACGATACGTCACAGAGTCCGAGCAGGACCAGCAGAAGGAGTGTAAGGCGTTTCATGGCGATAGGGATTTATGGGGTTTGGGGGATATACTCCCCGTCAGTCCTCTGGCGGGGAAGGAGGGTCGGTGTAAGCCTCCAGGTGATGAGTGAGGGAATAGACGGCCAGCACCACAATCATGCCCGTCGAAGTGACCAGCAGCGGATTGGTGCCCGCAATGAAGAGGAAGGCCAGGTAGCCGCCCATCAGGCCAAACACGCGGGCGTGGCGCCGGTAGGGCCACAGCTTGGTGAACGGGTAGACGAGCACGGCGAGGATGACCAGCGCGAAGATGCCGTAGTAGCGGAGCATGTCGATGTAGGACCACTCCGTCTGCGAGCGCCAGTCGTGGAAGCCCTCGGAATAGAAGATGGCCCCCGGTCCCTGTCCGAACAGGAAGTATTCGGGGTGCGCCTCGAAGAGTTCGGCATAGCTCACGAGGTGGGCATACTTAATGTTGTTGGAAGCCTCGCCGCGCTCCATGGCCAGCATGGCAATGAGCATCAGGATGGCCAGCACGAACACCGTCAGGAGCGGATAGAAGGCATAGCGCAGGCGTTTCCACTTCTTGATGGTCGGATAGGCCACGATGGCCAGGGCCGCGAAGGGCAGCAGCATGGTGGCACGCGTGCCGCTCACCAGGAAAGCGAAGGTCACGATGACGCAGGCGATGAGGTAGAGCCAGCGGCGGCGCTTCACGTTCCAGACGCGGTAGTAGAAGAAGAACAGGGCAAACACAAAGCTGATGATGCTCTTGTAGTACATGCCGAAGACCTTCACGCCCAGGAAGGAGCGCCGCGTCATCATGATCATCTTGTTGTGCGCGCGGGAATATTCAAAGATAGCCAGCTCCGCAATCTCGCTCAGCGAGCAGGCGATATAGAGCAGCACGACCACCAGGCACACCACGACCACCGGCAGGTACGTCAGCCGCACCACGTCGTACTGCCTCACCCACAGCAGGAGCACCAGGGGCGAAAAGCCCTTCACGATGCCGAGCAGCATTTCCTCGTCGATATTGGAGAGCTGCATTTCGCCGAAGAGGCAGCCCAGCAGCACCACCGCGTAGATCAGCAGGATGTGCGGCAGGTAGGAGAAGTCGGGTTTGAAGAACACACAGTTGTAGCCGACGAGAGCCACAAAGGTCACGTCCTTCAGGTGCAGCACCGTGTTCGTGGGGTCAATCATCACAATGAGCACCATCAGCAGGAAGAGCGCATCACCGCCCTTCTGAATCCAGTCCGTGCGGCCTGGAGCTATCTGTTGCATCATGCTACACCAGCTTTGGCCGCGTCCGTCCCCTCGGCGGCCGGTTCATTCTTGTGGGAAAAGAGGAGCTGCAGGTAAATCCAGCCCACCGTGCCGAGCACGGCGAGGAAGATGCAGGCAAAGAGGATGAGGGCCTTGCGCGGGGACACGGGGGCATTGGGCACGCTCGATTCTTCGAGCATCGTGAAGGCAGGCGTCTTTTCCTGAACCTTCGCCTCGGCCACCTGCACCTGTTGCTTCATCTGCGAATAAGCATTGAACGCCATTTGCAGTTCATTTTCCAGGCTTTCCTGCTCCGTCATGTACGACTGCAGCGTCAGTCCCTGGTGCGAGTCGCAGTAGGCGGCATATTTCCGTTTCGCCTGTTCGTAGCGGGCGGCGGTTTCCTTTTCCAGTCCCTGGTAGTAGACGAGGTCGTTGCAGGCTTTGCTCGTGCGGTAGCGCGTGATGAAATTCTGGAGGTGGCTCACCACGGAGTCGGCGATTTGCACGCTCACCAGCGGGTCCTGCGTGGTCACGCTCACGCCCACCACGCCGCTCTCGTCGTCCACCTGGCAGTAGACCGCGCCGCGGAGGTTGGAGATGAGCTGTTCTTCCTCTTCCGAGAGGCATTTCGGGTTCATGCCCTCCTCCCCCTGGCCACCGTTGAGCTGGCGTTTCTTTTTCGCGGGACGTACCATTTTAATCAGTTTCGCCAGTCCCACTTTCCCGTAGCCCCACCAGGGGATGCGCGTGTGCTTCGTCAGGTAGGTCTTGAAGTCCATTTGTTCGCCCTCATCCGTCCGCACATTCACGCCGAGGAGTTTCACGAGAAAATCGTTGGTACCGATCACGTCGGGATAGAGTGCGGGGCCGATGGCGTCGGCACTCTTACCGAGGTCGAAGCCCCCGAGGCTGGCCAGTTTGCCCAGACTGCCCGAGATGCCGCCGCCCTCATCGGCCATTTCCGGCGCCAGACTCACCGAGGCCGTGAATTGTTTGGGGATGCTGAAAGCAATGACGAGGCCCACGGCTGCAGCGATGCAGGCGTTGAGGGCGACGAGTTTCCACCGCTTTTTCAGGGTTCGCAGGAAAGTGAAGATGTCGAAATAATACATGTTGGTGAATTTGTCCTTGAGTGGTTGCTCCCCGTCAGTAGGGTGAGCGAGGTTGATTGCTGCAAAAATACGTTTTTGTTCCGAACGCAACCCCCCTGCCGCTGCTTATTTTCTCCACACGTGCATCTGGGGGGAAGCGGGGAGAAAGCGCACCGCGTGAACCTCGGCCGCACGCACGAGGGACGCACAAGAGGCAAAACCCTCGATGAAATCGGGGATTTTTGAAAAAGAGAGAGGTTTCCCTATACGTAATTTTAAGGCGAAAAAAAGCCTTCACAGCTTCACAGAAGGGGCGTTTTCTGCTGAGTATCATAGAGAAACAGTGTGAAGGGTCGATTTTCGAAGCTTCACAGCCAAGGGGAGCGCGGCCGGCAGACGCGCGGCCAAGGACGGCAAGGGGGTGTCCACGGGAGAAAACCGGTGAAGGTTTTAAAGTTTTACCTTCACACTGTTTTCTGATGAGTATCAAAGAAAAACAGTCCGTGTGTGAAGCTG
>CAMGGA010000002.1 GCA_946055515.1 uncultured Bacteroidales bacterium | reverse complement strand
CCGTGCTGACGAAGGTGACCTCCCCCAGCCTCTACAGCCAGCCCTATGCTGACCGTACCTTCAATGTGTACCTTGAACCCATCGACGGCAGTAGTGAAAAGGTGGGGGCGGCAGGCAGTAACGTGTCCCCGCCATCCTTCAACCGCGACCTTCTCCTTGCCCTCAAGCACGATGGCGGACCGAAGAGCGTGGAGCGGATGGCTGTGCCCAACGGTATGACATACGGCGACATCATGGAGTTCCGGCTGGGCGACTCCATCAGGCGGAAAACATCCATGTCGTTTACCCTCATCGACCCCGGCTATTTCAACCTCATGGGCATCCGTTCGGCCATTACGGGCCGCCCCGTCAGCAGGCTGAAGGCGGGCGAAGCCATCATCAGCCGGAAGATGGCCACCGCTGTGTTCGGCGATGCTGACCCTCTCGGGGCGGTATATCCGAATACCAATGGTTTGCATCCGATTCCGCTGACCATCGTCGATGTGTTTGAGGACGTTTCCTGTTTAGAGGGTTTGCTCAACAGCAGGACTTTGTATATCTGTCTCGGCGAGATGGAAAGCGACCTGTTCGGAGCAAAGAACGGAGTGAGGGACGAGCCGTACCATGTCCGATGGGTCACCATGGTGCTGCGGAAGGGCTGTACGGAGTCACAGCTGCTGCAGGAGCTGAACATCCGCCTGAAGCCCTTCGGCCTGAGGGCCGCTCTGGAAAGTGCGGTAAGGCAGGGTGACATCAGGTTGATAGTCACCGTCCAGACGCTGGTACACCTCATCGGCGCGCTCATCCTCATTGCCGCCCTCATTGGCTTTCTGCGCATGCAGGTGCAGCTCTTCTGGATGCGCAGGCGCGAGGTGTCGCTGCGCATCACCCACGGCGCACGTCGCAGCCAGCTGTTCCGCCTGCTCTTTGCCGAGGTGGTGATCGTGGTGGGCCTGTCGGTGGCCGTGGCCATGCTGATGGGCAGCTGGGTGGAGCATTTTGTCTATACGAACTTTGCCAACTTGATGAACGATGCGCCCTTCTCCGTCCGGAACCTGGCGTGTTACAGCCTCAGCATCGGCCTGCTGCTCCTCCTGCTTTGTGCCCTCATCATCTGGGTGGCGTTGGCGCGCATCTGCAGGGCGGAGCAGGGATTGGCAGCCCACATGCGGGGCAGCCGCACACACCTTTTCCGGAATGTGATGCTGGGTCTGCAGGTAGCCATCAGCATCGTCTTCGTGTGCGGCACGCTCACGACAGCCCTGTGGGCGGACGAGATGCTGAAGTCGTTCAACCTTCCCGACAACCTGGAGCCCTACAGGGAATGCCTTTATCTGTGTGCCGATGAGGCGGGGGAGAACTGCGAATCCCTGAAAAAGGAGATAGCCCGACAGCCCAGTCTGGACAAGATGATGGCTCATGAAACAGCCTACCAGCAGATTCCCGACATAGCGGACAACCCCGAGGTGTTGGCAGCCTTCGGCAACCAGTCGTATCATCCCATACTCCTCACCGCCGACACCTCTGTCATCTCCTTCTACCACCTGCGGGTGAACTGGCACCGCAAGCCCACGGGTTCCGAGGCATACCTGCTGCTGGCCGACAGCCTGTACCACAAAATGCGCAGGCTGGGCGTGGTAACCTCCGATGTGCTGACCGTAAGTTGGTGGGACGGAGAGGCACAGGCTTTTCCCATTGCAGGTACGATTGGCGGAATGCCATACAAAAGGGATGGGGCATCCATTCTGGTCCACCCTGGCGCAGCGGAAAGGGTCACGAATTTCGTCCTTGTCCCCAAGGATGGGAAGTACCGGCAGCTGCTGCGCGAAACGGAAGATGTCATCCAGCGCGTAGAACCTTCCGTTGTGGACAAGATGGCCCACAACTTCCATGCTTACCATCAGGAGGTGGGGGTGGTGGAGAACTTCCGCATCGTGGGCTGGATGCTGGGCATCGTCAGCCTCATCATCTGCGCCATGAGCATCTACAGCACCATTGCCCTCGACACCCGCTCGCGCCAGAAGGAAGTGGCCATACGCAAGGTGTGCGGAGCCAAGAGCCGCGACATCTACCTCCTCTTCGGCCGCGTATATGTGCTGATGGTCGTGCTCTCGCTCCTCATCGCCATCCCCGTGGAGGTGCTGTTCCACCGCATGATGTTCTCGGAGGACATGATGTCCCCGCGGGCATTTGACGGTGTCGACACATCTCCCCTCATTCCCTGCCTTGGCGGCGCGTTCATCGTCATCGTGCTGATAGCCTCCATAGTGGGGTGGAACGTCCGCAGCACGATGCGCACCAACCCTTCGGAGATTATTGCCAAAGAATGAATAATTGAAACGAAAGACTATGATACAGTTAGAAAACATCAAGAAAGTATTCCGCACGGAAGAGGTGGAAACCTGGGCTCTCCAGGGGGTGAGCCTCGAAGTGAAACAAGGCGAGTTTGTCGCTGTCATGGGTCCCTCGGGCTGTGGAAAGTCCACCCTGCTCAACGTCCTCGGTCTGCTCGACAATCCCACCGAAGGCACCTACCTGCTGGATGGCCGCGACGTGAGCAGCCTGAAGGAAAACGAGCGCACAGACCTGCGCAAGGGTGTCATCGGTTTCGTGTTCCAGAGTTTCAACCTCATCGACGAGCTCAACGTCTTCGAGAACATTGAACTGCCGCTGCTCTACATGGGCGTACCAGCCAAGGAACGCAAGCAGCGCGTGGAGGCGGTGATGGACCGCATGGCCATCTCGCACCGCCGCAAGCACTTCCCCAGCCAGCTCTCGGGCGGACAGCAGCAGCGCGTGGCCATCGCCCGTGCCGTGTTGGCCAACCCCAAGCTCATCCTGGCCGACGAACCTACGGGTAACCTCGACTCGAAGAATGGAAAGGAGGTGATGAACCTTCTGGGCGAACTGCACCGCGAGGGCACCACCATCGTCATGGTCACCCACTCCCAGCACGATGCCTCCTACGCCGACCGCATCGTCAGGCTCTACGACGGCGAGATTGTGGAGCACGTCGAATTGTAATTATGGGTTGTCTTCGTTGGTTATTACGGAAAGGTTTTGAGGGTATAGTGTTTCTGCTTTTGAGCAAATAAGCACGTATAGGAAACGTATTTAATTGGCTCGAAAAATGTTTCAATCCTTCAGCGGCTGATTGTTTTGCACTGAAAATCAGTCCTAAATAGGCTGAAGGATTTGAATTTCAAATCCTTCAGCAAGGTTCAGCAGGGACTGAAAACGAACGGAGGGACTATTGTATATCATAATCATTTCGTTTCTTGTGCAAAAGCATTTCCCTTTGCCAGACAGCCTGCATTTATCAATATATTTCACCCTTCCTTTCCGTCATCCCGACTAGGGCGATGTCAGTCCCAGGCTTTCGAAATAATAGTCCTGGATTTGAAATTTCTAAGTGCCGAGTTGGCGGGCGAAAGCCTGGCTTTGGTGGTACGATGCGGGCTTGGAATGGGTAGGGCTGTCGCTTGGCGACAGGCTGAACGATGCTGAAGGATTTAAAAATCAAATCCTTCAGCGTGTTTTCCGTTGATAATCAAAGATTTTGAAGGATAGGCTGAAGGATTGAACGATTTTTCGGGATTAAATTACGTATAGGAATACCCGAAACAATTTGCGGATTTTCAGAGCGCGGTTGGCGCAGATTGTAACGCCATCTCGTAAAAGGGATGTCCATGCTGCATTCGCGCAAAATCCGTGGTCAAATCTTATCCTCTCCAACAAATTATATGTACTTTTGTGCCACATTTGCATCTGCTGAAAATCGGTCTTGAGTTGTATGCGTATAACTTACGCATGTTCATGTAATTTACTCGAGTCCTGATTTTACAGGAATGACGGTTATGTTTAATTGGTAGTGCGGAAACACCATTCCGGACTATCCCACGCAACTCGAGCTTTGCCCTTCACATGATTGACAAGAATACCATACAGCGCGTTTTGGACGCCACCGACATCGTCGATGTGGTGAAAGAGTTCGTCACCCTCCGCAAGTCGGGCGCGAACTACAAGGGCCTCTGCCCGTTCCACAACGAAAAGACGCCTTCGTTCACCGTGTCGCCCGCCCGCCAGATGTGCAAATGCTTCTCCTGCGGCAAAGGCGGCAATGCGGTGAGTTTCCTCATGGAACTCGAACAGATGACGTATCCCGAAGCCATCAAGTGGCTCGGACGCCGCGCTGGCATCGAGGTCAAGGACAAGGAACTGACCGACGAGGAACGTGCTCGCCAAAGTGTGCGCGAAAGCATGTTTGCCGTCAACGAATGGGCCAACCGCTTCTTCCAGGACACGCTCCGCAACGGCGTGGACGGCGTGGCACAAGGCATGGCCTATTTCCGCTCCCGCGGCTTCCGCGACGACACCATCGCGAAGTTCCACCTCGGATTTGCCCCCGTGCAGCGCACGGCTCTCACCGATGCGGCGCTGGCCCACGGGTTTATCGAGGAATACCTCGTGAAGACGGGCCTGAGCTACCGCACGGAGGAAGGCAAACAGCTCGTGGACCGCTTCCACGGCCGCGTGATTTTCCCCGTCCACACGGTCTCGGGCAAGGTTGTGGCCTTCGGCGGCCGCATCCTGGGTTCGGACAAGAAGCTGGCCAAGTATGTCAATTCGCCCGAAAGCGAAATCTACAGCAAGAGCCATGAGCTCTACGGGCTCTACCAGGCGAAAAGCGCCATCGTGAAGCGCGGCTTCTGCTTCCTCGTGGAGGGTTACACCGATGTGATCTCGATGCACCAGAGCGGTATAGAAAACGTGGTGGCCTCTTCGGGCACTTCGCTCACGGAGGGACAGATACGCCTGCTCCACCGCTTCACCGAACAGATTACGGTGCTCTACGACGGCGACGCGGCGGGCATCAAGGCGAGTCTGCGCGGCATCGACATGCTGCTGGCCGAAGGGCTCAACATAAAGGTGCTCCTCCTCCCTGACGGCGAGGACCCCGACAGCTTTGCCCGCAAGCACCGCCCCGAAGAACTCCTTGCCTACATGGAGGCCAACCAGGTGGATTTCATTCGCTTCAAGACGGACCTGCTCCTGAAAGGTGCGGAAAATGACCCGCTCAAGAGAGCTGAACTAATAGATGATATAGTAGGCAGTATCTCAGTGATACCCAACAATATTGTTCGGCAAACGTATATACAAGAATGTGCCTCGAGGCTCCAGGTCGGTGAGGACCTCATTGTGAACGAAATCAACAAGCGCAAGGCTTCGCCTCGCCAGGCCGACCGCAAAACTGCGGCCACGCAGACGGGCCAGAGCACGCCCTCCCCTGCCCCACTCCTGGCCCAAACGGCGATGGTGAACCGCGAGGAGGAATTGCTCGTGACGATGGTCGTGCGCTACGGCGAGGCGCTCATTCACTGTGCGGCGGACGACGGGGAGGACGAACAGATGACAGTGGCACAATACATCGACGAGCAACTGCGCGAAGACGGCATGGAACTCCCCTCCCCGCTTTGCCGCCAAATGCTCCGTGAGGCCATCGACCATGCAGGGGAAGAAGGCTGGAGCGCCCTGAATTATTTCTGCCGTCATCCCCAGCCTGCCATCAGCCAACTGGCCTCGCGCATCAGCCAGCCCGCCTATTCGCTGAGCAGCGGACAGCAGGCGCAGTATGTCGAGGAGCAGTACCGGCTCGAGGAGATTGTTCCGCGCCTTCTCCACGACTTCAAGCACGCCGTGGTGAAAGTTCGCCTCAAGGAAAAGCTCCGCGAATTGCAGCAGCCCGAAGTGGCGCAAAACCCCGAACGCTACACCCAGCTACTGAAGGAGTGCATGGAACTCACGCAGATTGAACGCCTCTTCGCCACGGTGCTCGGAGACCGCGTGATCCTGAAATAGTCTACCCGTTCTTACTATCTATAGCTCATGAAAACACTTCCGCTCATCGTTTTTTCCATGCTCTTGTTGATGACCGTCACGAGCAGCGTGGTCAGCTACGACAGAACCCGGCGCGGCCTCGACAGGGATTTGAACCGCGCGCTTTCGCTTACAATTCAGGCGAAAGGCTACGAACAAATGAAGCAAGACTCTATCCGCGCCTATCGCTTGCTTTCTCCTTCGCTGGCCACCGGGCAGAAGGTGCTGACCATCGAAGACCTGACTTTCCAACAGTACATTCAGACGGAGGCGCTGCGCCCGAAAGCGTTCATCGCCTACCACATAACGCCCCGCGAAGGCGGCTACGACGTAGAGATAGCGGGGCAGGCCCACTGCTCCATGGTTTTTGTCTGGGGCATGTCGGACCAGCGCCTGTCCCTGCTGTTCGGTTTGGCCACCTTGGTGTCGCTGTTCTTCTGTGTCAGACGGAGGACTGTGGAACTCGAAGCGCAGCAGTTGCCTTCCCTGCACCTCACCCCGATGCAGGAACAACTCATGGAGATGTTCTTGAAAGCCCCCGACCATCGGCTGACCAAGCGGGAAATCTGCGATGCCCTTTGGCCCAACAAGGAGAATGCACCCGAGTCGCTGTACACGCTGATTCGCAGGTTTAAAAACGTCTTGGCGGAATCGGCGGTATGGGAGATTGTTTCGGAGAGAGGCAAATGGTATGAGCTGAAGCGGAAACAGTCATCGTAAACCGGTACCCTACCCCACTTATATCACTGACATTTGTCTGACATTCTGCCTTTGTCGGACAAATGTCAGTGTATTATTTATCCCCTTTCCCTTCCTCCATCCTTCCTTTGCCATTCGAAAACCGGGTGATTTGCCCTGCGAAAACAACAAACGAATTTGCATAAGGAATGAAGAGAACAGTCTTTTTAGTGGGTTGGGCTTTCTGTACAGCAACAGCCTTGCACGCCCAGACAGATGCACCGGGCGACAGCAAAGACCTGGGAGAAGTGGTGATAAGGGGTGCAAAGGTGGTGAGCCGCATTGACGGCCAACTGATTTACCCTTCGGAATAAATCGTAGAGGCGGCGACCTCGGGCTACCATTTTCTGAGGATGTTGCCCTTGCCGAACGTCAAGGTAGACGATGTGCAAGAAACCATCGCTGCGGCAAGCGATTTGCTCGGCTCTGTGCAGGTGAGAATCAACGATGTGGTGGCCACGCCTGCCGACATCCAGTCGTTGCAGCCCAAAGAAGTGGAGAAGGTGGAGTATATCGACCGCCCGGGCGTGCGGTACGGCGAAGGGGTGGGCATCGTAATCAACATTATTACGCGCAGGGCAACCCGTGGCCATGTGGTCGGCGCAAGCGTTACGGGCTTTCCCAAGGCGAATGGGGCGAGGGGAAATGCCTATGCCAAACTGAACCGACGTAACCATGAACTGCTCTTCAACTATTCGGGCGCATACAGCCATTCCGATGGCTTCAGCAGGCTCGAACAGACCGGCTATCTGTTGGAGAACGGCAACAGGTATGAGGTAGAGAGAAACACCCGCGACTACATCAACCGCAACATTTCCCACAACTTCCAGGCAAGATACAGCTGGCTTCATGCAGCGCACTCAGCCTTTCTCGCCACGCTATCCGCATACGTCGAAGACAATCCCCGAAACTTCTGTCAGACCTACGTGGCCTATCCCGACAAGTCTAACCAAACGGAGACTACCGAAAGCACGCAGAAAGTGGTGTCGCCCTGGCTCGACCTGTATTGGAAAACAAATTGGGGCGAGCACCAGAGCCTCGTGGCCAACGCCGATGTGGCCTATACCCATACCGACTATGCTTACCGCTTTGCATCGGACAAAAGGGAGTATGGCTACGCCACGCTCGGCAATGCCTGGTCGCTTCAATCCGAGGCCATTTACGAAAACCGCCTGAAGCCCTTCACCCTGTCGGCCGGCGCTCACTTCAACCAGAAATACATTGACAACGACTACTCGGGCGAAACCGCGCAAGTATCGCAAATCCGCACGAGCCGCGCAGATGTTTTTGCGCAGGTGCAGGGCTCACTCTGGAAACTGGGCTATATGGCCGGCCTTACCCTCATCCGCGACTACTACCACGCGAGCGGGGCAAAGTACGACAAGCTATGGTTGCGCCCGAAACTGAACCTCACGCTGCCGGTCGGTCGAATTTTCAGATTGAATTATTCTTTCAGCACTTCCCCGGCTCCATCGAAGTTGCAAAGCTTGAACAGCATGGCCATTCTGACCAACGAGTTTGAATATTCCTTGGGCAATCCAGAGCTCATCGTTGCGCGCCGGGACGAGCACACGCTGGCCCTTAGCTGTCAGACCCCGCGGTGGTACAACCAGGCATCGTGTTTCTACCGCCACAATGCCCATCCGGCCATGCAGCACATTTTCCGTACGGACGATAACCTCTTTGCCAAAACTTACCTTGCGGGTCGCCGTATTGACATACTCATGGTGCAGAACTACACTTCCTGCGACATCGTGCCCAATCATCTCAATGCTTCCTTCTCGGTGATGGGAGTAAAGATCATCTCGGACGGACAGGACTACAGCCACCGGCTCACTTCCTTCAACTTTAACTTCGGTCTGACGGCATGGTTAGGCAAATGGACTTTCATGGCGAGCATTGACAATGGCTTTCACTTTATGGAAAGCGAATACGAGTGCCGAAACATCTTCTCTTCTTTCCTTTCGGCCTCATACAGGTGGAAGGACTTCAGTGCCAGCCTCTTCTGCCAGAACCCGTTCAAACGGAACGGCAAGGTGGAGGAATATCTCAACCACAACCGCCTGGTGTCCAAACACTCCACAAGCCGCAACACCAACTCCTCCAGTAGCATCGGCCTCAAGCTGACGTGGCATCTGGCGAAGGGCCGCCGATTCCAAGGACCGGAACGCGACACCGAATTGCTGCGGGACACGGAGACGGGGGTGGCTAAGCCAGAGTAGCAAACGCTTTCCCCATGCTACAGTGCGAAGAGCCGCAAACACAATCTCCTCATGTCGAGCGCAAGCTCCAGCCCTCTTGCTCCCACAAATAGAAAAAACATCTGCCCGTCCGCGGTGGTCTTTCTGCAAGAAGAAAGTCACCGTGGACGGGCAGATCGTTTGGTCATATAAAAGCAGTTCGGGTTATTGGGCGAGGGCTTTCTCGATTTCCGAGAAGAGCTGGTCCTTGCGGTCGATGGTGTGGGTACGGAACTTGCCGCTGATGCGGGCGAGCTTCTTGCCGTTCTTCGTGAGTGCCTGCTCGTCGGTAATCCAGTCTTCGGCGCGGCGGTCATCGGCGAAGTCGCCGTCGGTCACCTCGGGGTCGTAGCTGTAGTGGAGGTTGCGGAGCGAAACGCGGGCGGAACCGTCGGTGGCTTCGACCACGAGCTGGTAGTAGAAGCGCACGCGGTGGGTCTGCCAGTTGGTGCGCTTGAAATACATGTATTCGCCGATGCTGGCGGCCAAGACGCCTGCGGCCGGATCGAACTCGGTGATGCGCGCCACGGGGAGCTGTTCGGGACCTTCCACAAGGTGTGTCTGGACGTACTGCTTCAGCGCCTCGCAAATGTCGGCCTTGGAACGCCCGGGGGCGGACACTTGTTGTTCAAACTTTACGAAGCCGTCTACTACGGGCACTGCCCCTGCGGCATAGCGGGCGTCGACCTGTTTCTGCGCGGGGGAAGCGAGGGGCAACAGGACAAGCGCGAAGAGGAGAAAAAGGTACTTCTTCATGAAATGTATAATGTATAATGAATAATGTGCAATGGTTGGAACGCATGGGGGCACTCTTCTTGCGGGGCTCATTGTGCAACATCCGGGGCAACCCGGGGCATCCACCGGGGCTATGGGCTGGAAGTCGGCCCTCCGGTGCTCCTTGTTGAACGAATGCCCCCTTGCGCTTTCTTTCAAATCGAGGGGTGATTTCCCCACGGAACAAAAGTACAACATTCTCTTTTGTCGTGAGCTTCCTATCTGCTAAAAAATACAGAAAGCGGGCTGTTCGCCCCCGGAAAGGGTGAACAGCCCGCCTTGTGGGTTGTAGAAAATAGGGTTCAGACTACACGAACCAACGTACGTAGCAGAAGTCCTGACGGTTGGGCAGGAGTGCATTCTTCGGGTACATGCGGTAAGCCACCTTGTAGGAACCGGCGAGGTCGATGCTCGCGGTGAGCTCGAAGGTGTAGAGGTTGCCTTCGTGACCTACGACGTTCATGGGGTGAATTTCGTGGATAGACTCGTTGCCTTCGGAACCGCTCATGACTACGAGGTCAATGCCGATGGCGTCTTCGAGACCCTGTTCGTCGATGACGTGGCGAACGGTGAATTCCTTACCGCTCACGAGCGAACCGGTGAGGAGGTTTTCGCTGCGTTCGCTGCTTACGACGCGGATGCTGTCCCAGCGCTGTGCCACGCTTTCCTTCCAGGCGGCAATCTGCTTGGCGAGTTCGCCGTCCTTGGCAGCGAGCTGCTTGAAGCGGGCTGCTTCGGGGTTGTAGAAGCGGTCGTAGTAGTCGTCGAGCTGGCGCTTCATCGTGTAGTTGGGGGCGATGTGTGCGATGGAGTTCTTCACCGTGCGCACCCAGTTCTCGCTGTAGCCCTTGCGGTTGCGGGCGTAGTAGAGAGGAATGATTTCCTGCTCGAGCATGGAGTAGATGGTCGAAGCGTCGAGCTTGTCCTGATGTTCCTGGTTCTGGTAGGTGCGGCGGTCGGTGAGTGCCCAGCCTGCGCCTTCGCGGTAGCCTTCGTACCACCAGCCGTCAAGTACGCTGAGGTTCACGACACCGTTCATGAGTGCCTTTTCACCAGACGTACCGGATGCCTCGAGCGGACGGGTCGGCGTGTTCATCCAGATATCTACACCCGAAACGAGACGGCGTGCGAGCTGCATGTCGTAGTTGTCGAGGAAGAGAATCTTGCCCATGAACTCGGGACGCTGGGAGATGTCGTAGATCTTCTTGATGAGACCCTGGCCTGCACCGTCGGCGGGGTGTGCCTTGCCGGCGAAGAGGAACTGCACGGGGTAGTCAGGGTTGTTCACGATCTTCGACAGACGGTCGAGGTCGGAGAAGAGCAGGTGTGCACGCTTGTAGGTGGCGAAGCGGCGGGCAAAGCCGATGAGCAGTGCGTTGGGGTTGATTTTGTCGAGAAGGCTCACTACGAGCGAGGGGTCACCCTGGTTGCGGAGCCAGTTCTCACGGAAGCGGGCGCGGATGTAGTCGATGAGCTTGTTCTTCAGCTTCACGCGGGTGTTCCAGATGACTTCGTCGGGCACCTGCTTGATCTTTTCCCAGATGGCTTCGTTGCTCTGGTCGGCGAGGTATTCCTTGCCGAGGTACTTGGCATAGACAGACTGCCATTCCTTGGCACACCAGGTGGGGAGGTGTACACCGTTGGTCACATAGCCAACGTGGCTTTCTTCGGGATGGGGATTGTAGATGCGTGCCCACTCTTCGTGGTCGCGCTCAGCGTGGTTGGGACGCTCGGCAGAAGGCATGTAGCCCGGCCAGATGCCCTTGAACATCTGCTGGCTTACGCGGCCGTGGAGCCAGCTCACGCCGTTCACTTCCTGACAGGTCTTGCAGAGGAAGGTGGACATACAGAACTTCTCGCCCTTGTCTTCGGGGTTGGTGCGGCCGAGGCCCATGAAGTCTTCCCAGCTGATGCCGAGGCGGGCGGGGAACTGGTTCATATACTTGTTGAAGAGACCTTCATCGAAGTAGTCGTGACCGGCAGGTACGGGGGTGTGTACCGTGTAGAGCGAAGAAGCGCGAACGAGCTCGAGGGCTTCGTTGAAGTTCAGACCGCTCTCCACGTAGTCAACCAAGCGCTGTACGTTGCAGAGGGCAGCGTGGCCTTCGTTGCAGTGGTAGATTTCCTTTTCGATGCCGAGCTGCTTGAGGGCGAGCATACCACCGATACCCAGGAGGTACTCCTGCTTGATGCGGTTTTCCCAGTCGCCACCGTAGAGCGAGTGGGTGATGCGGCGGTCGAACTCGGAGTTCATCTCGTTGTCCGTGTCGAGGAGGTAAAGGGAGATGCGGCCCACATTGGCACGCCAGAGCGTGGTGTGTACCGTGAAGTTGGGATAGGGAACGTCCACAACAACCTGGTTGCCGTCCTTGTCAAGCACGCGCTCGATGGGGAGGCTGTCGAAGTCCTGCGGCTCGTAGTTGGCAATCTGCTGGCCATCCATCGAGAGCGTCTGGGTGAAGTAGCCGAAGCGGTAGAGGAAACCAACGGCAACCATGTCTACGTTGCTGTCAGAAGCTTCCTTCAGGTAGTCACCGGCGAGAATGCCAAGACCGCCGGAGTAGATTTTCAACACGTGGCTCAAACCGTACTCCATGCAGAAGTAGGCTACCGAGGCACGCTTGGGGTTGGGCTTGACGTCCATGTACTTGCGGAATTCGCCGTACACGCGGTCCATGCGGGCAATGGTCTCGGGGTCCTTCGAGAGCTCCTTCAGGCGGTCGTAATCGATGCTGCGGAGGAGTTCGATTGGGTTGCGGCGGACCTTGCGCCAGAGTTCTTCGTCGAGACTGGCAAAGAGGTCGCGGGCTTCAGTGTTCCATGACCACCAAAGGTTGTGGGCCAGCTCGTCCAACTTTTTCAATGCCTCGGGAATGTGGCTTTTCACGTTTACCACTTTCCAGGTAGGCTGGTTTGAGTTGCTGATTTTAATATTCATTGATTTGGATATAAGTGAATGTTGAATGTGTTCCTGTGCGTTGAAGCGCTTGCGCCGCTCCTCGGGGAAGGTGCGGGAGCAGGGCTATCGGCTGAGTGCGAAGTCGTAGGCTTCGTAGTAGTATTTGATGAAATTTTTCCACTGTGCCTTGTCGGCGAGGCGGGCGGCGTTGTTGCGCGCTGCCGTGCGCTCTTTGGCCGTCATGTCCAGCATGGTGCGGATGGTGGCACACATTTCGGCGGAGACCTCAAAGAAGTTGCCGTCTGTGCGGTGGATGACCTTCACGCCGTCGCTGAGCGCGCCTTCGTGGCCGAGCACTTCGTTTACCCACTGTCCGAAACCGCTGAGGTCGGTGGTCACACAGGGGGTGTGGAAGGCGCAGCTCTCGAGCGGAGTGTAGCCCCAGGGCTCGTAGTAGGAGGGGTATAGGGCAAGGTCGTTGGCTGCGAGGAGGTGGTAGTAGGGCATGTCGAAGATGCCGTCCTTGCCTTCGAGGTAGCAGGGCACGAGGATGACCTTCACCTTGTCGGTGGGCAGGTTGTTCAAGCCGAGCTGCCACATCTGGCGCACGATGCGGTCTTCGTCGAGGTTCCACAGGTCGTGCGTGATGATGGGATTGGGCAGGGGGGCTGCCACGTTCTTCACACCTTCGGCAAGGGCGCGCTGGAGGTCGGCACGCGGTCCCTTGAGCCAGCAGGGGACTTCGATGAGCGCCAGGACGCGGGCTTCGGAGGGGCTTTCGGCCAACTGGGCCTTCAGCTGGGCCATGGTTTCGAGGAATACGTCGAAGCCCTTGCAGCGGTAGTCGTTGCGGCCGCTGGTCGAAACGATGAGCGTGTCGTCGGGCAAACGGTCACCCGTGAGGGCGGTGGCCACGTCGAGGATGCGGCGGCGGGCCTTGCGGCGCACCGAGGTGAACTGGCCGCCCTTGGGAACGAAATCGTTCTCAAAACCGTTGGGCAGCACTACGTCGGCGGGTTTGTCGAGAAGTTGCTTGCACTCGCGGTCGGTGAAGCGGCTCACCGTGGTGAAGCAGTCGGACTGGAGCGCGCTCTGCTTCTCGATGCTGTGCTTGGCATCCATGTGAAGCTCCTGGGCCATGATGTCACCGTTGTAACCGTCGAAGTAGGCATAGAGCTCCTTGTTGTTGCCCGCAATGGAACGGCCGATGCTGGTGGCATGGGTCGTGAAGATGGTGGAAACCTGCGGCTGGTTGTGCTTGAGGAAAAGCATGCCGAGGCCCGACATCCACTCGTGGGCCTGATAGATGACTTTCGCCGTGGGCTTGAGGCAGTCTTTTACCACAGCCTCGACGAAGCGGCCGGCTGCGACGGAGAACATGGAGGCTTCGTCGTAGTCGCCGTAGGCACGGATGGAATCAACCTGAAAGAGTTCCCAGGCTTGGGCGTAAATGGAATTCTTATCCTGAAAGAGGGGAGAAAAATCAACGAGAACGGCTACGGGTTCGCCGGGTACCATCCAGCGGCCAATGCGGCAGTCGATTCCGGCCTTCTTGGCTGCTTTTTTCCAAGGAGCGAGCAGCTTGCTTTCTTCGCGAAAGTCAATATTGGCTGTCGGTTGTTTCAAATCGGGACCGATAAAAACGAGTTGGTCGCCGTAGTTAGCTTTAAGTGTCTTTGCTCGGGAAGAAAGCACGGTGTAGATGCCTCCAACCTTGTTGCATACTTCCCAACTGGTTTCAAAGATGAAGTCGGGAGTTTTGAGTTCAGTTTTCATAAAAAGCGCTAAAATTCGCCGCAAAGATACTGTTTCCTTGCTGAAATCCAAATAGAAAGATAAAAGTTTTTATGCTTTGGGCCTTGGCGCTGCTGCGTAGTGCCCCGCTTTGCAAACTGAATATCTGAAAATATGCAGTTAGCTATCAAGGGGGATTAGGCATAGACTGACGGGGAAGATGGTGGGGAACTCCCGGGGGGGTGGCATTCCCCGAAGGGAGGGTTGTCGGGGGCTACTCCCCTACCCTTTCCTTGATAAATGTGTGGAGGAGGTCGGCAGGCTGGGACGCGAAGCAATCCGTGGCAGGCAACTGGCGCAGCTGGTCTTCGTCGCGGAAGCCCCAGAGGACTAAGGCTACGCGGGTGTGGGCATTCTGTGCCGTTTCCCAATCTACCTCGGAGTCGCCCACGTAGACAGCCTCGTGAGGTTCGACGCCCATTTCTTTCAGGGCTTGCAACACGGCATCGGGGCGTGGCTTGCGTCGCACGGTCTCGCTTTCGCCCACGGCGGTGGAGATGTAGCGGGAGAAGAAGTGGCGGTTGAGTTCGGTCACGGCCGACTGGAGCTTGTTGGAGACAATGGCCATGGGTATGTGGCGGCTGTGGAGGGCTTCGAGCAGTTCCATGATGCCGGGAAAGGGCTGGGTAGCGTCCATGCAGTGGATGCCGTAGTGCTGGCGGAAGTCGCTGAGGGCTTGCTCAAATTCGGCTTCGCTGAGGCGGCCTTCTACGGACAGGAGCATAAGGTTGCGCACGCCGTTGCCCAGAAAGCGCCGCACTTCCTGGCGGCTGCGTGGGGGCAGGCCATGAAGCTGGAGGGCGTGGTTTACGCTGGCAGCGAGGTCGGTGAGGGTGTCGAGGAGGGTGCCGTCGAGGTCGAACACGAAGGCTTTGACGGAACTTTGCGGGTGGGTTGTGTTGGGTTGCATGGATGAAGGTCTTGTGAATTGGGAGGCAAAATTAGTGTTTTCCTCCATAAAAAAAGCTCGCCAGGCAGAGCTTTTGACTTCTCTTGCCTGGCGATTCTGTCTGTGTGTGGGAAATGGTTACCCCTTTTCCTTTAGTC
This sequence comes from uncultured Bacteroidales bacterium, assembly GCA_946055515.1. Lineage (GTDB taxonomy): Bacteria > Bacteroidota > Bacteroidia > Bacteroidales > Bacteroidaceae > Alloprevotella. Next base: position 31,443 of record CAMGGA010000002.1, on the reverse strand, counting down.
GAAGATAACCTTGCGGCCGTTTTGGATGTAGATGCCTTTGGCAGGTTTTGCCACGCGACGGCCCGAGAGGTCGTAGACAGGCTGGCCTGCAGCACCGGCTGCCTCAATCGCATCACGGATGGAAGTGGTGAGGTCGAAGAGCATGACGGCGGAGGGACTGTAGGACTTCGGCACGGCGAGGTAGGCGGTGTTGGAATTCTTCATCACGAAGGCTGCACCGCCCTCGGCTCCCCAATAGAAGCCGGGGTTGTTCATGGTGTTGTCTACGGAGAGCTTGTAGTAGTAGTTGTCACCGTCCACGCTGGTCATGCCTACGGCTGTGCGCTGGCCATAGAGCCAGTTGGTGAAGTTCACGCTCTTGGCCGAAAGGACGGTGGCAGGAGCGTAGCTGTGACCTGCCGTGCCTTGGAGCAGGAGCGCTGTGCCTTGGGGAACGATTTCTCCGGCTTCGTAGGCTTTCGCCGTAGTAACGGTGCCTGTGGTGGGGGCATCGGTTACCATGTAGCCCTTCACGCCCGAGGGCATCGTGTAGGCGGCATTGGCGTTGTAGAGCGTGGCCAGGCCGTTCAGCTCGTTGGCGAAGTAGATGTTGTAGACTTTTTGGTAGAGCTGGACTGCCTTGTAGGAGTCGGTGCCGTAGGAGGCTTGTTCGAAATTGCCGAACTGATTGTCGGCCGAGTTTACTGCCACATAGCGCGCGGGGGCTTGGTCGCACTGCAACAGTGCGTTGCCTGTTGCATCGAAGCTGAGGGTCCACTGGCTCTCTGCGCCGCTTTCGCCCAGCGAGAGTTGTGCGGGGGCAGAGGCGTTGGCGCGGAAGTAGCTGCTTTCACCGGCTCTCAACTGACAGTAGGAAGCACCTTTCTCCAGTACGAACTCAAGAGGCTGCAAGGTTTTCGGGGCAAGCAGGTTGGCTGAAAGGAAGGCTGAGGCTGACTTGCCCTTGCCGTCGGCAACATCCTGAAGCATCAGGCTCTGGGCTTCGCTGAGGAGCACGTAGGAAGCACCGTCCACGAGTTCGCTGGGTTGCGTGATTTTCTTATAGACGAGTCCCGTTTTGTCGTTCACGGTCTTATCCAAAAGGCTGAGCGAGCCTTCCAATACGATGCCCGCAAGATCACTGGTGGGGAAATAGGCGCGGTTGGCCTGCACTTCAGTTTCGGTGCTGGAGGAATATGCCACGCCGTTTGTCGTCGTGAGAAGGTAGTTGTCGCCAGCCGAGAAACCCGTGCGGCGTGCCGTTGCACCCGCGAGCCAGTTGGTTGCTCTTGCAGTCATGGCCGTTGCGTAGGTGATGGGGAGGCTGATTGTCTGGGGCTGTTCGGCATAGACAATGATGCCTTCGCCGGCCGCTACCACTGAACCTGCAGGGATGGGTTCGAGGGTGAGGTGGTCGGAGTAAACACTGACAGTCTTGTAGAATGCTACGCCGCTCACTTCGGGGAGCACTACATTTACGGGGAAGGCAAAATCGGTCCAGAAGCTGCTGCCCACGGTCACGTTGAGGCTTTTGGCTTCCTTGAGCTTCCACTGCGAGGCATTGCCTGCTGCAGGGGCTTCGTTGGAGAGGATGAACTTGCCGTCTTTGTCGGCCATCCACAGGTCGGCGCAGCTCAGCGTCACGGGAGCGATGAGTTCGTTGGAGAACGGTGCGCTCTGTGTCAGCGTGTAGTCCCCGGCCCACTGGGCAAGTGCAAGCATTTCAATCTGCTGGCCATTGCCGCCACCGCCAGCTTTGCCGCCGAAGAAGCCGCCGGAGTTGAAGTGGTAGAGGCATTGCTTCTCGTCCGACTTTGCAAGGCGGAAGAGGGAAGCAGCTGTAGTTTCCGTAGCCGTGGACACTCTGCGCTCGGCATTGTTGTCGTTGGTCGCAACGATGATTCCTTCCCGGTCTGCGGGCGGGTTGCTCGTGACAACGTTGCCCGTGTTGGCGTTCTCCAGCACGTAGGCGCGGCAGAAGAGTTTGCCTTCGGGATAAGCCAGAAGGTTGCCGTCAGTTGCAGCGCAGAGGTTGTCATCGGAAGCGGTAAATACCTTGTTGCCGGCTTCCACGTCGAACTTCGTGAGGTCCTTGCAACCCTTGAAGGGCAGGCTGTGGAGCGTGGGGTCGCTGATGAAGAGCGAGGTGATGTTGATGCCCACGGGGAGGGAGTGGGAAAGCGTGGTGATGTCCTTGAAGGATACTCCCGTGAAGGTCTTGGTTTCGGGGGCTTTGTCGTCGGACTGGAGGGTCAGGCTGAGCTTGCCCGCACCGTCAAAGTCCATCGTGATGACAAACTTCGACGCGGCAGCGGTAGTGAACTTGTTTTCTGTGCTTCCGTTCACCTTGGCCGTGAGTTTTCCTGCCTTGGCCCAGTAGAGCTGGAAGCCGCCCGTGTAATCGTTGGCGAAAGAGTTGGTTCCCGTGGCGAGCAGGGCAGAACCCCACTCGTTGAACGCGCTACCGTCTGTGGTGGCACTGAGGGTAAGCGTCCAGGGCTTCGTGCCCGGGATGGCTGTCTCAGGGACAATCTGGGCACTTTGAGAACCAGCACCCACGATTGACGTGTTCACGTAGTTGTCGAGGCTCGTACAGGAGGCGGGGAGCTTCAGCGAAGTGAGACCAAGCAAGTTGGGAAACGTGGCGGGGCTGATGCCCATCAACTCCTTTCCGAGCGCATTCGTTTGCGTGAGGTCCAGGTCGCTCGAACCCTGCTTGTCCACGGTGGTAATGAAGATTTTGTCGTTGATGAGTTCGTAGCCAAACGTCCAGTCGTTGTAGGTCAGCACGGTCGAGGGGGCGAAGACGGCCGAGATGGTGGCGTTGTCGTAGGGGGCGAACTTAATCATGTTCTCTTCCATCCAGGAGCTAGGGAGCTTGCGGCCGTACTGGTCCTGCCAATAGTCAATCTTGTAGCCTTCCTTGGGATAGGCACGGAGAATTACCTGTTCACCTACGGGATAAGTGTGGGTATAGGGCTGTCCGTTAGCGTCTACTGTACCGCGGTCAGTGTTGCCGCTGACAACCGAAACGGTGACAGCCTTCTTGGCAGGTTTCTCCACGTTCACCAGAATGTCGTAGACCATGCGGTTGGCTGTAGCCTTGGCGTCGAAAGCACCCGTTGTGGCGTCGTAGCCCGTCTTCCAGGCACCGTCGAAGCGGAGTCGGATATGGGTCAGGCCTTCGGGCGTGTCGAAGGGCAGGGTTATCTGGAGCGGACCGCTGCAAGGAGCAGAACTTGTTGCGTTGTGCGAACCCTTCACGGCAAGGAGTTCGTCGGTGAGGTTAAACTCGCCGTCGTTGTTGAGGTCGATGTAAGCGGAGAGGTAGGTGTATTGCAAACCACCTGCATCGGTCCAGTTGATGGAGAAGCTGCCACCAGGAGCAGCAGTAACCTGCTTAGAAACGGTGTTGAAAAGCTTTTCAGGGCAGGATTCGGCCGAATAGAGTTCGGTGTCTTCGCCATACTGCGTGAGCGTAATCGTCTTGACGTATTGGCTGTAATTTTTGATATCGTTGTAGTCTTTACTGTCTTCGGCGGGAGTACCCCACTTGTTGATAATGAAGTGGGCGGTGAAGGTGGCGGCTGCGGCGCCGTAGTAGGTAAAGGAAGCTTCAGTGCTTGCCACATTGCCTTCGGCGTCGGTCCAGTTCACGAAGTCATAGCCTGCCGCAGGCGTGGCAACGAGTGTGAGGTAGTCCGTACCAGTCACGCTGAGTTCGCTGCTCCCTTCAATGGCCACCGTACCGTATTCGGCATTTTCTGTAGCCACCGTCACGGTGCGCGGCTCAGTGATGTTGTCCTTCAGGGTGGCATAGAACAGAATGTTCGTGCCGTCAGCCAGTTGCAAGCAGGCTTTCACCTGTGCCGTAGCACTGTTGGCGGGAATGGCAATGGTGCTCTGTCCCGTCACGCTTTCGTCTTCGCCAAAGGTGCCGTCGTTGTTGAAATCCACAAGGAGCGTGGCAGTGAGGCCCTCAGGCAACGTGAAGGGCAAAGCGAGGTTCTCGCCGCGGAAGCCTTCAATCACAAGCTTTGTGCCGAGACTATTGTCCATCGTGCGGTAAGCGAAGAAGTCTTTGCCGTCGTTAAGCTGGATTTTCACGAAATACTTGCCGAAGAGGCGTTCGGCCACGTCAGCCGTATTGCCCGTAGTGGTATTGTTGTAGGAATAGACCGTGCCGCCCGAGTTGTGGGCCCATTTCCATTCCATGTCGAACCAGTCAGTGCCCTGGAGGTTATTGTCGAAATAATATTTCCAGCGGGCATAATAGAAATCCTTCATGATGCCACCCCACATGCGGTAGGAGTAGTCGCGCAGACCTCCGTTGTTGGCTTGATCGCGGTCGCCCCAGGTGGTGATGAGGGTACGGGCATTGTTGAGTTCGAGCCAGTTGCGGTCGGCATCGGTGATGTTGATGGGCGTGCCGTCGATGGTTTTTCCGTTCACTTCGTCGGCTATGCCGCGGGCCAGCTGTGTCCAGCGGCCTACGATGAAGTCCTTGTTGGTGTTGAGTAGTTCGTCGAGGTCGAGTATAAGCTGGAGGTAGGCATCACGTCGGGCATTGAAGAGCTCGGTGTTCTTGGCGTTGTGGGCCTCATTGATGGCCTGCAGCAGGTAGTAGGCATAGTCGGTGAGTGCCTGGCGGGAGAGGTCGGTGAGGTCGTAGCTATAGTTCTCGCCGCTCAGTCCGGCCTCGAGGAGATTGTAGGCAGCGCGTGCCACATCCTGCGGGTCGTAGAAGATTCCCGTGCCGCCCCAGGAGGAAACAGCGCCAACCTGGAGGCTCGGACGGGCGCAGACTACGCCTTCCATCGGGCCTTGGAGACCGCTGATGCAGTTGAGCGAGGAGTTGCGGAGGAGTTCCCAGGCATTGCGCGCGTTCTCGTTTTCCGTCCCATAGCGGCTCACGGCATAGTCGGCGAGCCACTGCTTCGGGTCGGGTTTGCTGCTGTACCAGGGAAGTTCAAAGAGAGCGTCGTAGACAACGGGGACGGTTTCGATGGCTTCGGGCGTGGCGCCGATACCCTTGATGTTCGAGTTGGCGGCCTTGCAGTCGAAGAATCCGTTGATAATGCCGTTCAGACGACCATAGAAGCCGGTGCGGCCACCGAAGTTATGAAGCATACAGTAGACGGCATCGTGGCCTTTGTAGTCGCCAAAGTGCGTGTGTGCGTCGCTGAAAAGGTCGAGCACGATGAGTTCACCGGGGGGGACCTTGTCGAGTACGTTGTACTGTGCCCCACTCCACTGCCAAAACTGAATCACCCACTTCTCGTCGATGTCGTCGTTGGCAGCCTTCATGGCTTTGTAGATGGCCGTGTAAGCTTCAGGCACGTCGATGCCGTCGGTGTTGGCACCTTCGTGGAAGGGGTCCATGCTATAATAGACCGATGTGCCCATAACCTCCTTGAGGATGGCGTAGTAGTTGGCAGCCATCGTAGTGAACACCTTGGAGGTGGGGTCGAGGATGTACGGACGCGTGAAGCCGCACCATCCGCCTTGGTTGTTGGCAGCATTGTCCGTCTTGGCGGTGAAGTTGCTGGGCACCATGCCGCAGAAGCCGGGCAGCACGGGTTCCATGCCGAGCTGGCGCATACGGTTCAGGATTTGGCCAGCAAGAATCTCTTGGCGCTTGTACCACCATTTGGGGTTCGGGCCGCCCCATCCTTCAAGGTTGTTCATGCCCCACCACGCCTGGAAGCAGGGACCTGCAATGAAGTTGTTGGCCTCGTCGTGGGAGTAGCCGTATTTCTCCGTGAGGAGTCTGTACCAAACGACGTCGAGACCCACAATCTGGAGCGGCATGTTGATGCCGTGGAGGGCCATCCAGTCGATTTCCTTCTGCCAGCGTTCCCAGGTCCAGGTAGACATGGAGTAGGAGAAAGTACAGTAGTTGAGGTAGTAGCGGTAGTCCACCGAACAGGTGTGCTTTTCCTCGCCCGTAGGTACGGGAAGAGATACAGCGGAAAGGTCGGTGGTGAGGTTGTTCCACGTGAGGTTCACGTGGGCGTAGTGGTTGAGGTACCAGTTGATACCCGTGGTCACGGCGATAACGGAACTACCTTTGACGCAGGGCTTTCCGCTTTCAGCGGTAATCACGAAACAGTCTTGGTCGTTCGTGCTCAGCGAAGCATCGATTTGCGTCACGAAAAGGTCGGAAGTCCCTGCTCCGCCGATGCGGTCGAGCAGCTGGCTGACAGCCGTGGGGTTCGTTTCAACCGCCCACAGAGCCTGCACGCTCCAAGCGAGGGAGAGCACCATGCAGGCTAACAGTCGGGAAAACGTTAGAAGATTTTTTCTCATGATATTAAATTGGATTTATAATTTAGGAGTCAATAGGTGGTAGTCTTTTCCAAGAGTTTGGAAGCGAGGAAGTCGGCAGACTGGATGATGCTGACGAGGGGGTGCTTGTCCAGCGCTGAAAAGTAGGCATAGCGCTGAGCCGTCCCGTTTTCTGACATGTCAAACATGCCCATGTGCCAGCGGATGGCCAGCATTTCCTCGGGCTTCAGGCGCATGTACCAACTCAGCATCAGGCAGCTCTTCTCTCCGTGGCCGAAGGGAAACTCATCTTTCACTTCGTAGCCGGGGTACGACACCCATCGGTTCTGCTCGTCCTTTTTCCATCGCTGTGTGGGATGGTAGAGTTTCACCTTGCAAATGTCGTGGAAGAGCGCACTGATGGCGATACTCTCCATGGCCACTTCTTCGGTAAAGGGCGAAATTCCCAGCTGGATAGCGGGCTGCGCAATCTGTTCGTAGATTTTGCAGGCCGTTTCAAACACGAGGATAGAGTGGAGGCAGAGGCCGCCGGGTTCGTTGAGGTGGAAGTTTGTCGAACTCGGGGCAATGAAAAAATCCGTGCGTTCGAGGTAGTCGAGGATTTTCTCGATGCCCTCGCGGTGGATATGTTCCTCGCAGAGCGATTTGAAGCGCGCTTTGTTGGCTTCGATTTCTATATCTTTCATGGTTTGAGAAGGGGAAAGCCCTTAATATTATATATAAGGAGTAGAATGAGCGGAAAGGCGGCACTTTCAGGCCCCTGCATCGGGACTTTCGGGAGCGGTGCAACGTTGCAGTCCCATCTTTTCCGCCAGGTTCAGCACGAAGTCCACGCCAGCCTCGCGTTCGTTGGGAATTTTTCCATCGAGTATCGCATCCTTGAGCGCACTCTTCAGCGTTCCCACTGCGGGGCAGGGCGTGAGCCCGAACCACTTCATGATTTCGTCGCCATTGACGGGCGGTTGAAAGTTGCGGATGCGGTCTTTTTCCTCGATGTCCACCAGTTTGCGGCGCACCGTCTTGAAGTTTTGGAGAAAATTCTGTTTGCGCTGTTCGTTCTTGCTCGTGATGTCCGCTTCGCAGAGCATCATGAGGTCGTCGATGTCGTCGCCCGCCTCGAAGAGCAGTCTGCGCACAGCGCTGTCCGTCACGATGTCGTCCGCGATGGCGATGGGTCGCATGTGGAGCCCCACGAGTTTCTTCACGTATTTCATGCGGTCGTCCAGCGGCAGCTTCATGCGGCGGAAAAGCGGTTGGATCATCTTCTCGCCGAGATAGTTGTGGTTGTGGAAAGTCCATCCCACTGCGGGTTCCCATTGTTTGCTGCGCGGCTTTCCGATGTCGTGGAGCAGTGCCGCCCAGCGCAGGTAGAGATTGTCGCTCTGTGCCGCCACTGTGTCGAGCACCTCGAGCGTATGGTAGAAATTGTTCTTGTGCGAGCGTCCGTTGCGCGTTTCCACGCAGTCGAGTTTCGCCACTTCGGGCAGGATGAGCTCGAGCAGTCCGCAGCGGTGCAGTTCCACCAGTCCGCGCGAAGGAGCGTCCGCCATCATGATTTTGTTCAGTTCCGTAATGATGCGTTCCGCGCTGATGATAGAGATGCGTTCGCAGTTGCGGCGTAGCGCCTCGAAGGTTTCCTCCTCGATGACAAACTTCAGTTGTGTAGCAAACCGCACACAGCGCATCATGCGGAGCGGGTCGTCGCTGAAGGTGATGTCCGGGTCGAGCGGTGTGGCGATGATTCCGTCCTCGAGGTCCAGCAATCCGTCGAACGGGTCCACGAGTTCGCCCAATCGGGACGCATTGAGACACACCGCCATGGCGTTGATGGTGAAGTCGCGTCGGTTCTGGTCATCCTCGAGCGTACCGTCCTCCACCTTCGGTTTGCGCGAATCGCGCTGGTAGCTCTCGCGGCGGGCGCCCACAAATTCCACCTCCGTGCCGTGCCATTTCACCTGGGCCGTGCCGAAGTTCTTGAACACCGAGAGATGCGCCTGCCGGCCAAGGTCACGGGCGAGTGCTTCCGCCATGGCGATACCGCTCCCCACCACCACCACGTCGATGTCGTTCGTCTCGCGTTCCAGAAACAAGTCGCGCACGTAGCCGCCCACGAGGTAGCACTCCACGCCCAGCGTGTCGGCCACCCGCGTGATATGGTGGAAGATTTCCTTGTTTATTTTCTGTTTGAGTTCTTCTTGGGAAAGGATTTTCATGTGTAACTCAGGCTAATTGCCTTCTTTGCCTTGGCTGTAGAAGTGAGACATTCGGGTAAGTCGGAGCGTATAGCGGGAATTGTAGGTATAGTCCTTCACGTCCACCACCATATAGTAATCGTCGTAGCTGCGTATGTAGCCCGTCATTTCCGGGTAGCTGCTGTTGAAATAGAAGTCCAGGTCGCGTCCGCGCTGTTCCCAGTAGCCCGTTTCGTAGAAGCCGTCGCGGCCCTGAGCGCGGAAGTCGCCGTTGTGGTAAAACGTCCAGTAGTCGCCCGGCTGGTAGTTGCAGTCGTAGCTGCCCGACACCTCCACGATGCGCCAGTCACCGCAGATATCCGAGGTAGCGAAAATGATGTCTTCGTCGCAGCCAGTCAGACTGACAGCCGTGAAGAGCGTTAGCAGCAGAAGGCTCAGTTTATGGAAAGATTGTTTGACTTGCATAGAAGATAAAGTTTTGTGATTTTGTCTGAAAAATGATAATGAATGACAAAGGTATGCTTTCACCTTGAAAGTACAAAGCAAATGCGCTAATCTTTTCTCTTTTCGCCCTTTTGGCGAATAAAAATGCCGCGTTTCTTTGCCCACGCGGGAGGCTTCACTAAATTTGCTGCGCAAAAAGTATGCAAACAACCTCTTTAGCCCCATACAAGCCAATATGAACAAAATACAGATTCGTGACCGTGAGTTCATCGTTTCCATCCCCGAGGCCCAAATACTCCAGCGTGTTTCGGAGGTAGCCCTGCAAATCCAGCACGACTTGAAGGATGAGCATCCGCTGTTTGTCAGTGTGCTCAACGGTTCTTTCGTCTTTGCCGCCGACCTGCTCCGCGCCATCGACATGCCCTGCGAAATCACCTTTGTGCGCGTGGCCTCCTACGAGGGCATGGGTTCCACGGGCAAAGTGAAGCAACTGCTCGGTCTCAAGGAAAACATCGAGGGCCGCACTGTGGTCATTGTGGAAGACATCATCGACTCAGGTCTGACCATGAAGCAGATGCTCGAAACCCTCCGCCAGCAGGGTCCGAAGGACATCCGCATCGCCTCCCTGCTCGTGAAGCCGGGCAACCTCAAGGTAGACCTTGATGTAGACTACTGCTGCTTCAAGATTCCAAACGACTTCATCGTTGGTTACGGCCTCGATTACGATGGCGAAGGACGCAACCTGCGCAGCATATACACGGTGGTGGAAGACTGATCGCCCCATCCTTTATTTTTTTTCTGAACAAAAACTTACAACGATACATGAAAAATATTGTTATCTTCGGTGCGCCCGGTTCGGGAAAAGGCACACAGAGCGACTTGCTCGTACAGAAATACGGTTTCAAGCACATCTCCACGGGCGATGTGCTGCGTGCAGAAATCAAGCAGGCGACCGAGCTCGGCAAAACGGCCCAAGCCTACATCGACAAGGGCCAGCTCATCCCCGACAGCCTCATGATTGACATCCTCGCACAGAAATACGATGCCCTCTGCCCCTGCAGCGGCGTCATCTTCGACGGTTTCCCCCGCACCATCCCGCAGGCCGAAGCCCTCAAGCAGATGCTCGCCGAACGTGGCACGGAAGTCAGCGCCATGCTCGAGCTCCGCGTGCCCGAGGAAATGCTCATGGAGCGGCTCATCAACCGCGGCAAGACTTCAGGCCGTGCCGACGACAACGCCGAAACCATCGCCAAGCGCCTCCACGTCTACAACCAGCAGACAGCGCCCCTCATCGACTGGTACACCGCCGAAGGCAAGCACCACGCCATCAAGGGCTACGGACCGCTGGAGGAAATCAATGCCGCGCTCTGCGAAGTCATCGACCAGGCGTAAGCTCCACTTAGGTTCTGAGGTGTTGCGCTTCGCGCGCAGGTTATGAGGTTATAATGTTACTGGCTAAAGCTTGTCGCTCAAAGTAACTTTATAACCTCATAACCTAATCCCTCTCACCTTGAAAATCCCAAACTCCAACCCTCCATCCCCATTAACACCCCACTGCCCTCATGGCCGAATCCAACTTTGTAGACTACGTGAAAATATATTGCCGTTCCGGTAAAGGCGGGCGCGGCTCCATGCACATGCACCGGGCCAAGTACCAGCCCAACGGCGGACCCGACGGAGGCGACGGCGGTCGCGGCGGAAACATCTACCTCCGTGGCAACCACAACTTCTGGACCCTGCTCCATCTCCGCTACGAGCGCCATGTCTTTGCCGAACACGGCGGCAACGGGTCGAAGTGCCTCTCCCACGGTGCCGATGGTGCCGACCGCTACATCGATGTGCCGCCGGGCACTGTCGCCTACAATGCCGAAACGGGCAAATACATCTGCGACGTGGCCGAAGACGGGCAGGTCGTTCTCCTCCTCAAGGGCGGCCGCGGCGGATTGGGCAACTGGCAGTTCCGCACCGCCACCAACCAGGCCCCGCGTTATGCCCAGCCCGGCGAACCCATGCAGGAGATGATGGTCATCCTCGAACTCAAGCTCCTGGCCGATGTCGGCCTCGTCGGATTTCCCAATGCGGGCAAGTCCACCCTCGTTTCGGCCCTCTCCTCCGCAAGGCCCAAGATTGCTAACTATCCCTTCACCACCATGGAGCCCAGTCTCGGCGTGGTGGCCTACCGCGACGGCAAGTCCTTCGTCATGGCCGACATCCCGGGCATCATCGAGGGAGCGGCGGAAGGCCGCGGACTCGGCCTGCGTTTCCTCCGCCACATCGAGCGCAACTCCCTGCTGCTCTTCATGGTACCCGGAGATACGGAACACATCGGCAAGGAATACCGCATTCTCCTCTCCGAACTCGAGAAGTTCAACCCGCAGCTGCTCGACAAGCACCGCATCCTCGCCGTCACCAAGAGCGATCTCCTCGACGAAGACCTCATGGAGATGCTGCGCGAAGACCTCCCCGACGATCTCCCCGTGGTCTATATCTCCGCCGTCACGGGCTTCGGCCTGGACCGCCTCAAGGACATGCTTTGGGAAGAACTCAACAGCGAGAGCAACAAGCTCCAGAGCGTATCGGAGGGCGGAAGCATTGTCCACCGCGACCGCGAAACCACACTCCTCGCCACCGACTTTGCCGACTGGGACCCCGGACTCGAATCTGATGAAGAGCTCGACGAGGACGACTTCGAGGAAGACGATGACATCTACGACATCGAAGAACTCGAAGATTGAGCCGTCAAACCATACAGCCTGTGCCTAATCCCGCTTTATGGGGCACAGGCTGAATTTCTTGAAATTCGTGTGCCGCCAGCGGGCGGAGCCCCCGGGCGCAAGTCCGGCCTCCCTTCCTCGCCCCGCACACGTGTCTTCCCCACCTCCGTTCCCCCCATCTTCTCCATGACCCCTGCCACCCTACTCCGCTACTCGCTCCACCCCGACGTCCAGGCCTTCTCCACCACCCGCCTCTCCCCCTTCCCGCTTTCGGCACAGGAGGTAGAAGCCATGGGCCGGTATGCAGCCTTCAACGTCACCCACTACTGCGGCGACGACCCCGAACGCGTGGCCCGCTGCCGGGCGTGGTTGGCCTCAGAAATAGGGATAAACGAAACCCGCCTTTGGGTACCGCGTCAAACCCACACCACGAATGTCCTCGCCATCGACGACGCCTTCCTCGCCGCTGCGCCCGAAGCACAGGTCGCCCGGCTCCAGGACATCGATGCCCTCCTCACCAATATCTCCGGCCAGTGTATCGGCGTCTCCACGGCCGACTGCATCCCCGTACTCCTCTACGACCCTGCCCACCATGCCGCAGCCGCCGTCCATGCAGGATGGCGCGGAACCTTGGGCCGCATCGCCGTGCGCGCCGTCAAGGCCATGCAGGCCCACTACGGCAGCCGCCCCTCTGACCTCCTCGCCCTCCTCGGCCCGGGCATCACCGCGCCCCACTACGAAGTCGGCATAGACCTTGCCCAGCAATTCCTCGAGGCAGGATTTCCCCAGTCAATCGTCACGCGGACGGGCACAGCCAAGCCCCACCTCGACCTCTTTGCCGCCAACGCCTGGCAGCTCGAAGAAGCCGGCCTTGCGCTCGCCCACATCCAGGTGAGCGGCCTTTGTACCTACGCCCATTCCGACAGCCTCTTCTCCGCACGCAAGCTCGGCACCGCCTCAGGACGCATCTACACAGCCATCTGCCTTGCGCAGCGCGCCTCTACTCCCACGCATCCATGATACGCCTTCCCCTCCAGTCAGCCACTTCCGCATCCCGCCGCGGCCGCGGGCGAAGCCGCACTGCCGCGCCCCGCCGCCGCACCAGGCCCCGCCCCAAGCGCACACTGCCGCGCTTCACCCAGCAGGCCCGCATCCTCGCCATCCGTCTGGCCTGGGTAGCGGCCATCTCCCTCGTGTGCTACCTCGTCTACATCTACGGCGTAGCACCCTACACCTCGCGCTGGCAAGCCCTCTACGGCACCGAAACCTATCCCGAGGGCTACTCCATCCGCGGCATCGACATCAGCCACCACCAGGGCGAGATAGACTGGAGCAAACTCGCCGCGGCGAAGATCGGCGACGAGCGGGTCTGTTTCATCTTCATCAAGGCCACCGAAGGGAAGGATTTCCTCGACGAAAACTTCAACGACAATTTCTATTGGGCACGCGAATATGGCTTCCTGCGCGGAGCCTATCACTATTTCAAGCCCCTCGTTCCCGCCGCCTTGCAGGCGAAGTACTTCCTGAAGCAAGTTCACCTCGAGGAGGGCGACCTTCCTCCCGTGCTCGACATTGAAGAAACGGGTGGCCTTGCCCCCGAAGCCCTCCGCAAAGCTGCCTTGACGTGGCTGAACGCCGTGGAGAAACGCTACGGCGTGCCCCCCATCGTCTACACCAACTACAAGTTCAAACTCGACTACCTCAACACCCCCGAGTTTGAACGCTACCCCTACTGGATAGCCCATTACTACGTCCGCTCCCTCAGCTACCAGGGGCCCTGGAAATTTTGGCAACACACCGACTGCGGCCGCCTGCCCGGCATCCGCGAGAAAGTGGACTTCAACATCTACAACGGCTCTATGTACGACCTGCGCCGGCTCTGCGTCGAGTAAACGTTACCTCTCCAATCCGCCCGAAATGAAAAAGACCCCGAATGTCCTGAACGCTCCCCCCAAACACCCCAACCGGGGGAGGAATTCTGTCATTCTGTCCCTCGTAATCCTTTGCGCAGTCCTCCTCATGTACAGTTTGGCTGCATGGCACTACACAGCCCCCTACCGGCCCAAGCTCTGGCTCCACCGTTGCAATTCCCTCGAAAAGATGCAAGAGCATCGCGAACGGTTTCGTAACGTGGAAGTAGACCTTGTCTTCCGCGAAGCCACAGGACGCTTCGATGTCACCCACGACCTCGACACCACTTTCCACCTCAGCCTCCGTCCCTACATCCAGCAGGCCGCGCGGCAGGGCAGCCGCCTTTGGCTCGACGTGAAGAACCTCACACCCGCCAACGCCAACGCCGCCCTGGCCCGACTCGACAGCCTCTGTGCCGAATGCGGGATGAAGCCCGACTCTCTCATCGTGGAAAGCCGTCATCCCGAACTCCTCCTTCCTTTCACCCGCCGCGGCTACTTCACCTCCTTCTACGTCCCCTACGACAAGCCCTCGCGGCTCACCCCCGCCGAAACCGATTCCGCCGTAGCACATATTCGCCGAGTGGCCCAGAGCGGGCAAGTGCGAGCCGTTTCCTTCCCCGCCTGGTGGTACAGCCCCTTGCGCGGCCAACTCCCCGCGGGTGTAGCCATGCTCACGTGGCTCCATCGTTCCACGGAAGCCGAAGTGCGCCTTTGGCCCGCCCATTTCCCGCTGCTCACCGACCCGCAGGTGAAAGTCGTGCTCGTTAAGTCGAAAGGGAAATACCACCGGTAGAGAACACGGAAAGCCGGAAAAATGTATGTCCAGCAAACACAGGCCAAGGAGAAGAAAGCCGTGGCGTGAAGCGCGCGCCGTGCCCCGGTGCCGCGAGGGCGGTTGCTCCCCTCTGCCGCCTTGGCGCGACAATCCCTGCCTTCGGCGCGGCAACTCCTGGGATTGGATTTTCCAAGTGCCGAATGGGTGGACCAAATCCTCGATTTTCGCCCTTATATATACGTGTTTTTTACCCGAAAAAAGCCTTCACAGCTTCACATTGTGTGTTGTTCGTGTTGAATATCAATAGAAAACAGCGTGAAACATGAAGTAAAACTTGATTCACATTTTGAGAAAAGCTTCACAGCCGAAAAGGCACGGCTGTCGTGCGCGGTGAAGGTGTGAAGGATGGACCTTGCAGAGCCTTCACACTGTTTATCCTTGATTTTCAGGGCGTTTAGGGCAATCTGTGAAGCTGTGAAGGCTTTTTTCGGGTTAAAAACACGTATATATAAGGGTGGCTTTTATTCAAAAAACGCCCATTTCATCGTACATTTCCCGAAAATACTCCGGTCTGGGTCGGTGCATACGGCTGCTGGGCATTTCCAAACATTCACACCGTTTCCTTGAACCCTAAAACCGCATAACACCGGGCAGCGCGGATTTCACGAAGATAAAACTGCGGCGCTGTTTGGCTGGTCACAGGGAATTGTGTACTTTTGCGCCGAATGTATTCTCACCGCAAGTTCCCCAAGGCGGCTGTTCCCTCCTCCTGGGAAAATGCGGGTGGTATGCTCCAAACAATGTATCTTTAAGCGCATGAACAGTATATTCGCAGAATTTGCCAGCCCTTTTATGCTCATCGTGAAAGGTTTACTCGTGGGCATCATTGCCTCGGCTCCGATGGGGCCCGTGGGTATCCTCTGCATCCAACGCACAATGCAAAAAGGACGGGCCTTCGGCATCGTAACGGGTGCGGGCGCGGCGCTCAGCGACATTTTCTACGCCCTGGTGACGGGTCTCGGCATGTCGTTTGTCATGGACTTTATCGACAAGGAACAGAACATTTTCTGGCTGAAACTGCTGGGCAGCGCCATGCTCTTCGTGTTCGGCATCTATATGTTCCGCACCGACCCGCGCAAGTGTATCCGTCCCTCACAAGGCAAGAAGGGAACGCTGCTGCACAACTTTACCACGGCTTTCCTCGTCACCCTCTCCAACCCGCTCATTATCTTCCTTTTCATCGCACTGTTCAACATGCTGACCTTCGTGGTTCCGGGCAATTTCTTCGGGCAGTGTGTGGGCTACCTCTCCATTGTGGCGGGGGCTATGCTCTGGTGGTTGGGACTGACTTACGTGATCAACAAGATGCGGAGCAGTTTCGGCGTGCGCGGCATCCTGCGGCTCAACCGCTCCATCGGTTCGGTGGTGCTGGTGGCCTCCGTGATTTATGCGGCCATGACACTTTTCAACCTTTCGCTCTATTGACCCCGCTCCCCTGCCCATGAAACAGATTGCCCAAAAGCTCCGCGAAACCAACCGCGCGGAATATATCCTCTACCTATGGCAAATGGAGGACCTCATGCGGGCCTTCGCCCTCGACGCCCGGCGCATCGACAGCGAGTGGCTCGCCAAGGCACCCCTCAGCGAGGAGGAAAGATCGGAGAACCGACAATGGTTTGCCGAACTCTGCGACATGATGCGCTCGGAGGGCCTCCACGAACGGGGGCACCTGCAGATAGCCCGCAACGCGCTGGAAACCCTGGTGGAACTCCATGCGCAGCTGCTCCGTTCGCCCGAGTTTCCCTATTATCGCGAAATGTACTACAAGGTGCTGCCCTACATCGTGGAACTGCGCGCCAAGAACCGACAGGCCCAGCCCGACGCTCCGGAAAAGGGCGAACTGGAGGTGTGCTTCGACTTTCTCTATGGCGTGCTCACGCTGCGCCTCGCAGGACGCTCCATAACCCCTGAAACGGCTGCGGCACAGAAGGACGTGACCGCCTTGCTCGGTACGCTCTCGGACTACTGGAAACGGGGCGTGACGGTGGAGGAATGACACCTTGGGCTTGCCCCCCTCAACGATTGAATATAACCGCGGCGCACTGCGCCCAATATTTTACTATAGCATCCGTTCATGAAACATATCTTAGTCACTGGCGCCAACGGCCAGCTGGGAAATGAACTGCGGCTTCTGGCCCCGCAAAGTGCCGACAGCTGCCGCTTCTTCTTCACCGACGTACAGGAACTGGACATCACGGACCGCAAGGCGGTCTATACCTTCGTCGAGAACAACCGCATCGACACGGTGGTGAACTGTGCCGCCTTCACGGCTGTGGACAAGGCGGAGAGTGAACCCGAACGCTGCGACCTCCTGAACCACATTGCCCCGGGGTATCTCGCGGAAGCGGTGGCTGCACAGGGAGGCACGATGGTACAGGTGTCGACGGACTATGTCTTTGACGGCCGCGCCTGTGTGCCTTACCGCGAAGAGGACGCGACGAACCCGCAAACGGTCTACGGCCGCACGAAGCTGGAAGGCGAAGAAGCTGTGATCCGTTCGTGTGCCGGCTCGATGGTCATCCGCACAGCCTGGCTCTATTCGACCTTTGGCCAGAACTTCGTGAAGACCATGATGCGCCTGGGCCGTGAACGTGAAAGCCTCGGCGTGGTGTTTGACCAACTCGGTTCGCCGACCTACGCCCGCGACCTGGCAGCAGCCATTCTTGCGGCCATCGACAAGGGCATCGTGCCCGGGGTGTACCACTTCACGAACGAAGGAGTCTGCTCGTGGTACGACTTCACGCGTGCCATCCACCGCATCGCGGGCATCAATTCGTGCAACGTGACGCCCATCCACACGGCAGACTATCCCGTGCCCGCACAGCGACCCCACTTCTCGGTGCTGGACAAGGGAAAAATCAAATCGACCTACGGCCTCGAAATCCGCTGGTGGGAGGATGCGCTGAAGGACTGCATGGAGAACATGCGCTGACTTCTCTATTTCCGACACATTTCGTAACATCATTCAAGTTTCGAAAGTTCCGGAACTTGAAGGATGTGAGGTTAAGGCCGCTTCGTTCCCAGGGTGACAAGTTTATCAAGTAAGTCTTTAACGCAACAGATTTGCAATGCAAAGTCATCTGAAGTAACTTTATAACCTCATAACCTGCGCGAAGCGCAACACCTCATAACCACCGAAACTTAAATAACATCAATAACCCCAAGCATACATGACCCCAGAAATAGCGCGCCGACGCACCTTTGCCATCATCTCTCACCCCGACGCGGGTAAGACGACGCTCACCGAAAAGCTCCTGCTCTTCGGCGGACAAATCCAGGTGGCCGGCGCTGTGAAGAACAACAAAATCAAGAAGACTGCAACCTCCGACTGGATGGAAATCGAAAAGCAGCGCGGTATCTCCGTCACCACTTCCGTGATGGAGTTTGACTACGATGACTACAAGGTGAACATCCTGGACACACCGGGCCACCAGGACTTCGCGGAGGATACCTTCCGCACGCTGACGGCCGTGGACTCGGCCATCATCGTCGTGGACAGCGCGAAGGGTGTGGAAACGCAGACGCGCAAACTGATGACGGTGTGCCGCATGCGCAAGACGCCCGTGATTGTCTTCGTGAACAAGATGGACCGCGAAGGACGTGACCCCTTTGACCTGCTTGACGAACTCGAGCAGGAACTGCAGATCAGGGTGCGCCCACTTTCCTGGCCCATCAACCAGGGACAGCGCTTCAAGGGGGTGTACAACATCTTTGAGCAACAGTTGAACCTCTTCGCCGCCGACAAACAGAAGGTGACGGAAAAAGTGGCCGTGGACATCCACAGCGATGAACTCGAGGCTCACGTGGGTGAGGCCGACGCAGAGAAGCTCCGCGAGGACCTCGAACTGGTAGACGGTGTCTACCCCGCCTTCTCGCAGGAGGAATACCTCAATGCCGAGGTGGCGCCCGTCTTCTTCGGCTCGGCGCTGAACAACTTCGGCGTGAAGGAACTCCTGGACTGCTTCGTGAAAATCGCGCCCTGCCCACGCCCCACGCAGGCCGAGGAACGCACAGTTCAACCAGAGGAAGAGAAGTTTACGGGTTTTATATTCAAAATCACAGCAAACATCGACCCCAACCACCGCTCGTGTATCGCTTTCTGCAAGGTGTGCTCAGGTCGTTTCGAGCGCGGCAAACCCTATCTCCACGTGCGCGACGGCAAGCAGATGCGTTTCTCCTCGCCCACGCAGTTCATGGCGCAACGCAAGAGTACCATCGACGAGGCTTGGGCGGGCGACATCGTGGGTCTGCCCGACAACGGGACGTTCAAGATTGGCGACACGCTGACGGAGGGAGAAAAGCTGCATTTCCGCGGCCTGCCCTCGTTCTCGCCCGAACTCTTCAAATACATCGAGAACGCTGACCCCATGAAGACGAAGCAGCTCAACAAGGGCATCGAACAGCTCATGGACGAAGGCGTCGCACAGCTCTTCGTGAACCAGTTCAACGGACGCAAAATCATAGGCACCGTGGGACAGCTCCAGTTTGAAGTGATACAGTACCGCCTCGAGAACGAATACAACGCGAAATGCCGCTGGGAACCCATACACCTCTACAAGGCGTGCTGGATCGAAAGCGACGACGAGGCCGAACTGGAGAACTTCAAGAAGCGCAAGTACCAGTATATGGCCAAGGACCGCGACGGGCGCGATGTGTTCCTCGCCGACTCGGGCTATGTGCTCCAGATGGCGCAACAGGATTTTGAAAACATCCGTTTCCATTTCACGAGCGAATTCTGATTGTAGTTACAAAAACCATACATCCCATCTATCATGTACACTGTAGACGAACTCAACGACCGCCTGATTGACCTCTCTTTCTCGGAAGACATCGGCGATGGCGACCACACTACCCTCTGCTGCATCCCCGAAGAGGCAGAAGGGGCATCGAAACTCCTTATTAAAGAAGAGGGCATCCTCGCAGGTATGCGCGTGGCACGCCAGGTGTTCAACTGCTTCGACCCCACGCTGAAGGTAGAGCAGTTTATCGAAGACGGCGCACACGTGAAGCCCGGTGACGTGGCCATGGTGGCGCGCGGCAAGGTGCGCTCCCTGCTCCAGACGGAACGCCTCATGCTCAACATCATGCAGCGCATGAGCGGCATCGCCACCATGACGAACCGCTACGTGAAACGCCTCGAAGGTACGAACACCCGTGTGCTCGACACGCGCAAGACCACTCCGGGCATGCGTATGCTCGAAAAAGAGGCTGTGAAAATCGGTGGCGGCGTGAACCACCGCATCGGCCTCTTCGACATGATTCTGCTCAAGGACAACCACGTGGACTTCTGCGGCGGCATCAGCGCGGCTCTCGACCGCTGCGCTGCTTACCAGAAGGAAAAGGGACTGAACCTGAAGGTGGAAATCGAATGCCGTTCGTTCGACGAAATCAAGGAGGTGATGGCCCACGGCGGGGCTGACCGCATCATGCTCGACAACTTCTCGGTGGAAGACACGCGCAAGGCCGTGGAACTCATTGACCACAAGTTTGAAACCGAGTCGAGCGGCGGCATCACTTTCGACACGCTGCGTGACTATGCCGAAACGGGCGTGGACTTCATCTCCGTGGGTGCGCTCACCCACTCGGTGAAGGGTCTCGACATGTCCTTTAAGGCAACGGAATAAAACAGCTCAAAACCAAGCAAGAATAAGAAGATGACGATTAGCAAGAAATGGAGCCTGCTCCTGCTGCTGGCGCTGCTGGCCGGCCCCGTGGCGCAAGCCTGCACGAGTTTCCTGGTGGGCAAGAAAGCCTCGGCCTGCGGCTCGGCCTTCATCACCTATAACCAAGACAGCTACGGCATGTTCGGCCGGCTACACTACCTCCCCGCGGCTGACCACGCCCCGGGAACGATGCGCCGCATTGTGGACGGCGACACGAACGTGTTCCACGGCGAGATTGCCGAAGCACCGCACACCTACGCCGTGATGGGCTACATCAACGAGCACCAGGTGGCCATCACCGAAACCACTTTCGGCGGACGCGAAGAACTCGTGGACCCGAAGGGCGTCCTGGACTACGTGAGCCTCATGACCGTGGCACTCCAACGTTCACGCACGGCACGCGAAGCCATCGACGTGATGACGAGCCTCGTGCAGGAATATGGCTACGCCTCCGAAGGGGAGAGCTTCTCCATCGCCGACCCGAACGAAGTGTGGATTCTCGAAATGATCGGCAAGGGCCCCGAAGAGAAGGGCGCCGTGTGGGTAGCCGTGCGCATCCCCGACGATTGCATCTCCTGCCACGCCAACCAGAGCCGCATCCACCGCTTCGACCTGAAGGACAAGAAGAACGTACGCTATGCCAAGGACGTGATCAGCTTTGCCCGCAAGCAAGGCTTCTTCAGCGGCAAGGACGCTGAGTTTTCCTTCGCCGATGCCTACGCCCCGGCCAACTTCGGTGCACTGCGCTATTGCGAAGCCCGTGTGTGGAGTTTCTACAACAAATGGGTGGATGGCATGGACCGCTACCTCGCTGCCGTGGACGGTAAGCACATCGGCCAGACGGAGCCCATGCCGCTCTACATGAAGCCGAAGCAGAAGCTCTCGCTCTCCGACGTGATGAACTCGATGCGCGACCACTACGAGGGCACGCCCTTCGACGTGACGCAGGACGTGGGCGCCGGCCCTTACTGCGCTCCCTACCGCCCCACCCCGCTGGCATGGGAATATGAGGGAAAGAAGTATTTCAACGAACGGCCCATTTCCACGCAACAGACGGCAGCCACTATCGTCGTCCAGGTGCGCGACTTCTTGCCCAACGAGATCGGCGGCGTACTTTGGTTCGGCAACGACGATCCCAACATGGTGGCCTATACCCCGGTCTACTGCTGCGCGCAGTCAGCCCCCGCCTGCTACGACCCGAAGGATGCCAACGACGTGACCTTCTCCTGGCAGTCGGCTTTCTGGGTAGAAAACTGGGTGGCCAACATGACCTATCCGCGCTACAACCAGCTCTTCCCTTCGCTCAAGGAGGCACGCGAGGAACTCGAACGCGACTTCATCGCCTACCAGTCCCGCGTGGAGAAAGAAGCGGCCGAACTCCTGCGCTACGATGCGGACCGTGCCGTGGCTTTCCTCACGGACTATTCCCACTCCTGCGCCAGCCGCATGATGGACCGCTGGATCAAGCTCGGGCAGTACCTCATCGTGAAGTACAACGACCAGACGGTGAAACCCGAAACTGACGGGAAGTTCGACCTGACCCCCGAAGGACTGGCCGTACCCCCGAAACGTCCGGGCTTCAGCGAGGAGTACAAGAAGAACGTGGTGAAAGAAACGGGCGACAAGTACCTTGTGCCCTAAGCGCCCGCGGGTTATGAGAAAGAAGGTTATGAGGTTATAATGTTACGTGCTGAGGCCATGGTCCCAAGCGTAACTTTATAACCTTGTAACCTTTCAACATTTCAGCCCTTGCTTGCCAGTACACGACCTCCACACCTTATTCTTTATTTAACCCGCGCTTTGTGGTAAAAGCGCAAAGCACGTAGTCCCCTCCCCCCATGCAAGCACTCACCAACCGACTGCGCAAAATCAAATGGGCCTTGGTGGTCGCCACCGCCATCGTATCGGTGGGCTCACTTGTCTACTCCCACCGCCTCACCAGCCAACTGCTCGAAGAGGAAGTGGGCAAGATGGAAGTGTGGGCCGAAGCGATGCGCTCGTTTACCGCCGCGGACGAACACACCGACCTGGCGCTCGTGCTGAAGGTGATGGGCAGCAACCACACCATCCCCGTGGTGGTGCTGGACAGTCGCGACAACGTGATAGCCTCCCGCAACCTGCGTCCCAATCCCGAAGGCCAGGACTCCCTCCAGACCCTCCAGGCCGTGGTGCATCGCATGAAAGTCGATGGGCACTGCATGCCCATCGACATTTCCCCCGAGAAAGCCGCTGGCCACAGGCCCGAATACATTTACCTCTACTACACGGAGTCCGTGATGCTCCGCCGCCTCACGCTCTATCCCTACGCCCAGCTCGGTCTCGTGGCCCTCGTGGTGATAGCCGCCCTCGTGGCCCTGCTGGCCTCGAAGCGCGCAGAACAGAACCGCGTGTGGGTGGGTCTTTCCCGCGAAACGGCCCACCAGCTCGGTACCCCCATTTCGGCCCTCATGGCCTGGAGCGAAGTGCTGCGCGACACCTATCCCGACGACCCGCTCCTCCCCGAAATGGACAAGGACGTGAAGCGCCTACAGCTGATTGCGGAGCGTTTCTCCAAAATCGGTTCTACCCCCGAACTCGAGGTGACCGACCTTTGCCCCCTCCTCCAGAACGTCACCGACTATATGCGCAAACGGACTTCACAGAAAGTCAGTTTCTCCCTCACGCTGCCGCCCCATCCGCTCCCCGCACGGGTCTGTCCGCCGCTCTTCGAGTGGGTGGTGGAAAACCTCTGCAAGAATGCCGTCGACGCCATGGAAGCCCGCGGCCGCATCACCCTCACCGCCGAGGCCCATCCGCGCGGGGCACGCATCCTTGTCAGCGACACGGGGAGAGGCATTCCCCACCGCCATTTCAGGGCTGTGTTCAAACCTGGCTTCACCACGAAGAAGCGCGGCTGGGGACTTGGACTTTCATTGGCCAAACGCATCATTCAGGAGTATCACCACGGCCACATTTTCGTGAAACAAAGCACGCCAGGGCAAGGTACAACCTTCGAAATCGATTTTTTCTGAAAATAATTTTGTCCATAAAGCAGAAAAGTATAATTTGCGCCCCGAAAAGTTCAACCAGGAGCCACAACCGCAACGAAAAAGTTGATAACCAAAGCCTTTCGGCCGCTTAGCTCCCCAACCCTAACCCTTAACCTTCTACTATCCTCCATGAAAGTTTACAATTCTCACGAAATCAAGAACATCGCCCTCCTGGGTAATGACGGTTCAGGAAAAACCACACTCACCGAAGCCCTACTCTTCCACTGCGGACAAATCAAACGCCGCGGCCGCATCACGGCCAAGAACACCGTTTCGGACTACTTCCCCGTGGAGCAGGACTACGGCTACTCTGTATTCTCCACCGTATTCCACACGGAATGGGCGGGCAAGAAGCTCAACATCATCGACTGCCCGGGTTCGGACGACTTCGTAGGCGCAGCCCTCACCGCGCTCAACGTGACCGATACCGCACTGCTTCTCATCAACGGCAACTTCGGCCCTGAAGTAGGTACGCAAAACCACTTCCGCTACACCGAGAAGCTCCGCAAGCCCGTGATTTTCCTCGTGAACCAACTTGACAGTGAGAACACCGACTACGACCTCGTGGTGGAAAACCTCCAGGCCATCTACGGCAACAAGGTGGTGCCCGTGCAGTACCCCGTGGCCACAGGACCCGACTTCCACGAACTCATCGACGTCATCCTCATGAAGAAGCTCACCTGGAGCGCTGAAGGCGGCGACCCCGTGATGGAGGATATTCCCGAAAGCGAAAAGGAAAAGGCAGAAGCCATGCACCGCGCACTCGTGGAAGCTGCCGCCGAAAACGACGAGGGCCTGATGGAGAAATTCTTTGAAACTGAACAGCTCACCGAAGACGAAATGCGCGAAGGCATCCGCAAGGGCATGGTGACGCGCAGCATCTTCCCCGTGTTCTGCGTTTGCGCGTCGAAGAACATGGGCGTGGGCCGTCTGATGGAATTCCTCGGCAACGTTGTTCCCTTCGTGGACGAAATGCCCGCAGTACACAATACTCGCGGCGAAGAAGTGGCCCTCAATCCCGACGCACCCACCTCTATCTATTTCTTCAAGACTGGCGTAGAACCCCACATCGGCGAAGTGCAGTATTTCAAGGTGATGAGCGGTACGGTACGCGAAGGCGATGACCTCAACAACGCCGACCGCGGCTCCAAGGAACGCATGGCCCAGCTCTTCGTTTGTTCCGGTGCCAACCGCGAGAAAGTGGAACAGCTCTCGGCGGGCGACATCGGCTGTACTGTGAAGCTCAAGGACGTACGCACGGGCAACACCCTCAACGCCAAGGACTGCGACAACCGCTTCAACTTCATCAAGTATCCCAACCCGAAATTCACCCGCGCCATCCGCGCCGTCAATGAGGCCGACACCGAGAAGATGATGGCAGCCCTCAGCCGCATGCGCCAGGAAGACCCGACGTGGCAAGTGGAGCAAAGCAAGGAACTGCGCCAGATCCTTGTACACGGCCAGGGCGAATTCCACCTCCGCACCCTCAAGTGGCGCTTGGAGAACCTCGACAAGATAGCCGTAGAATTCTATCCCCAGCGCATCCCCTACCGCGAAACGCTCACCAAGACCGCACGCGCCGACTACCGCCACAAGAAGCAGAGCGGCGGCGCTGGCCAGTTCGGCGAAGTACACCTCATCGTAGAGCCCTACAGCGACGGCATGCCCGACCCAGTTGTCTACAAGTTCGGCAACCAGGAAATCCGCATCGCCATCAAGGGTAAGGAAGAAATTCCTCTCGAATGGGGTGGCAAGCTCGTATTCATCAACTCCGTAGTCGGTGGTGCCATCGATGCCCGCTTCATGCCCGCCATCCTCAAGGGCGTCATGAGCCGCATGGAGCAAGGCCCGCTCACCGGTAGCTATGCCCGCGACGTACGCGTCATTGTCTACGACGGCAAGATGCACCCCGTTGACTCCAACGAACTCTCCTTCATGCTCGCCGGCCGCAACGCCTTCAGCCAGGCCTTCAAGGAAGCAGGTCCGAAGATTCTCGAACCCATCTACGACGTGGAAGTATTCGTTCCCGCCGACAAGCTGGGCGACGTCATGAGCGACCTCCAGGGACGCCGTGGCATGATTGTCGGCATGAGCAGCGAGAACGGTTATGAGAAGCTCCAGGCCAAGGTGCCCCAGAGCGAAATGGCCTCCTACTCCACCTCCCTCAGTTCCCTCACGGGGGGCCGCGCCAGCTTCATCATGAAGTTCGCCAGCTACGAACTCGTGCCCGCCGACCTCCAGAACAAGCTCATTGCAGAACACGAGAAAGAAATGGCTGAAGAAAAGTAAAACCCGCCACTCCTTTTCCCCATATTCCCCGAGACTCCCCCGTGAGTCCTCGGGGATTTTCAGTCTTCGGAGACCCAAGCGGCTGCCCCGATCCCCGGCACGAAGGCAAGAAACAAGGAGAAATATGGAAAAATAGCCCGCATGGTACATTCTGCCGCCCCGTGATACTTGTCCAACAAAGAAAAATCCGTAAGTTTGCACGGCAGAGTGGACAGCGGCCAACAGCTCCCGCATCCACATTGGAAGAAAAGCAGGGATGCGCAGCCACACGCTGCCCCGCCCCTGTGCGAAACCCCACATCAAGAAACATTCAATGAGAAAGAAACTGATAGGCACGCTTTGGGCCATCTACGCCGCCTTGCTCCTCTTCGTTGTCGGCTGGATAGCCATGGTCAAACTGGGATGGATAGGCTACATGCCGCCCATTGCCGAACTGCAGAGCCCCATTAGCCGCTACGCCTCGCAGGTGATCAGTGCCGACGGGCGCCTCATGGGCACCTGGTCGCGCAACGAGAACCGCGTATTTGTCGGTTACGACAGCATCGCGCCACAACTCTTCGATGCCCTCGTTGCCACCGAAGACGTCCGTTTCCACGAGCACTCCGGCATCGACTCCCGCGCCCTCGTCCGCGCCGTGGTGAAGCGTGGTGTGCTCGGCCACAAGGAAGCAGGTGGCGGCAGCACCATTACCCAGCAGCTCGCCAAGCAGCTCTATTCCGAACAGGCCCAAACCACCATGCAGCGCCTCATGCAGAAACCCATCGAGTGGGTTATCGCCGTAGAACTTGAACGCCATTATACCAAGGAGGAAATCCTTACCCTCTACCTCAACTATTTCGACTTTCTCCACAACGCCGTAGGCATCAAGACCGCAGCCAACGTCTATTTCGGCAAGTCCCCGAAGAACCTCACGCTGGGCGAGTGTGCCACCCTTGTCGGCATGTGCAAGAACCCTTCCTATTTCAATCCTGTCCGAGAACCCGAACGCTGCCGGCAGCGCCGCAACGTCGTGCTCTCCCAAATGGTCAAGGCAGGCAAGCTCACCGAGGCCGAATACGACGAAGAAGCCTCCAAGCCCCTCAAGCTCAACTTCCACCGCATCGACCACAAGGAAGGCATCGGCGCCTACCTGCGCGAATACCTCCGCCGCACGATGATGGCCGACAAGCCCAACCCCTCGGACTACAAGGAATGGCAACGCCAGCAATTCTACGAAGACTCCCTCAAGTGGGAGACCGACCCGCTCTATGGCTGGTGCAAGAAAAACCACAAGCGCGACGGCTCCGACTACGACATCTACACCGACGGCCTCAAGGTCTACACCACCATCGACAGCCGCATGCAGCGCTACGCCGAGGAGGCCGTAAGGCGCCAGTTGGCGGGCAAACTCCAGCCGCTGTTTGAAGCCGAGCGCCGCCATTCGCCCAACTTCCCCTACAGTTCCGCGCTAAAGGCAAAGGACGTGCAGCGCCGCATCCAGAAGGCCATGCGCCAGAGCGACCGCTACCGGCTCATGAAGGCCGCCGGGGCCAGCGACGAGGAAATCGAGGCAGCCTTCCGCACGAAAGTGCCGATGACCGTGTTCAGCTGGCACGGCGAAGTGGACACCCTCATGACGCCGCGCGACTCCATTCTCTACTACAAGAAATTCCTGCGCTCCGCCATGGTTTCCATCGACCCCCTCACGGGCCATGTGAAAGCCTACGTGGGCGGCATGGACTTCGCCCATTTCCAGTACGACATGGCCATGGTGGGCCGCCGGCAGATCGGTTCTACCATGAAGCCTTTCGTCTACGCCATGGGGCTCCAGGGCGGCATGACACCCAACACCACCATCCTCAATGCCCGCCAGAACTACGGCGGATGGTCGCCGCGCAACGGCAGCACCGCCCGCTACGGCACCATGGTCACCCTGAAGTGGGGATTGAGCCAGAGTAACAACTGGGTGACGGCCGGCCTCATGTACCAGATAGACCCCACGGGACAAGGGCTTGTGCGTGACCTCCAGGACCTCGGCGTGGCCAACCACAACATGCAGCCCTCCCTGCCGCTCTGCCTCGGCACGTGCGACATCACTCCTGCCGAACTCGCCTCGGCCTACACCGCCTTTGTCGAGAAAGGCATCCGCCGTGCCCCGCTCCTTGTCACGCGCATTGAGGACAGTGAGGGCAACGTGCTGGCCGAATTTGCCCCGCGCACCAACGAAGTCTACAGCGAAGAGACCGCCTGGAACATGATCGACATGATGAAAGCCGTCATTGACCACGGCACGGGCCGCCGCCTCCGCAACGCCTACAACATGACAGGCCCCATCGCGGGCAAGACAGGTACCACGAACAGCAACTCCGACGGCTGGTTTGTGGGCTGCGTACCGCAGTTGGTCACCGCTGTCTGGGTCGGCGGCGACGAGCGCGACATCCACTTCAACTCCACCGCCATCGGACAGGGCTCGGCTTCCGCCCTCCCCATCTGGGCCCTCTACATGCGCCGCGTCTATGCCGACCGCTCCCTCGGCTACGACCCACGGGCCGACTTCGAGAAACCCGAATCGCTCATCAACGCTCCACGCCATGAAGGCGGAGGTGAAGGTGAGGGCGAAGGCGAAGAAGGCGGCGAAGGAGATGCCGCAGCCGAAGAAGCTGCCGCAGCAGCACGCAAAGAAGCCAATGCCGCAGCAGAGAATTATTTTGAATGAAGTGACTCTGTCACTTAGGTTATTAGGGATTAGGTTATAAGGTTATAAAGTCACTTTTAGAGCGTAACCTTTATCAAGTAACATTATAACCTCATAACCTCAGAGCGAAGCGACCTGACCTCATAACCTCAGAGCGAAGCGACCCTGACCTCATAAGGGATAAGGTTATAAAGTCACCTTGGGGCGTAACCTTTAGAAAGTAACATTATAACCTCATAACCTTACCCCTCATAACCTCATAACCTGACACAACTTAAAACAGCTCCTCCATGCCATACCTTGCCATCATCCCCGCGCGCTACGCGTCCACACGATTCCCGGGCAAGCCCCTTGCCCTGCTCGACGGCAAACCCATCGTGCAGCACGTCTACGAACGCACCGCCCGCGTCTTTGACCACCTCTGCGTAGCCACCGACGACACGCGCATTGCAGATGCCGTCGAAGCCTTCGGAGGCCGGGCCGTACTCACCTCACCCAACCACCGCAGCGGCACAGACCGTTGCCTCGAAGCACTCGAAAAGATGGGCGGCAACTACGACATCGTGGTCAATGTACAGGGCGACGAACCCTTCATCGCCGAAAGCCAGCTGCGCGCCGTGGCCGACTGTTTCAGCGACCCCGCGACCGACATCGCCACCCTGGTGATACCCTTCCCTGCCACAGCCACCTTCGAACAGATCTCCAATCCCAACAGTCCGAAAGTCGTGGTGTCGTCCGCAGGCTATGCCCTCTACTTCTCCCGCAGCGTCATACCCCACCTCCGCGGCGTTGCACCCGAAGAATGGCCCGCCCGCCACACCTACCTCAAGCACATCGGCCTCTACGCCTACCGTGCCCACACGCTCCGCCGCATCGCCCGCATGGAGCAGGGCCAGCTCGAAACGTGCGAAAGCCTCGAACAGCTCCGCTGGCTCGAAGCCGGCCTCCGCATCAAGGTCGGCACCACCGATGTCGAAACCATTGGCATCGACACCCCCGAAGACCTCCGTGCCGCAGAAGCCCTGCTCGCAGCACAGAAAGCCTAATCCCGCTTCAAACACAATCACCCCACAAACTACATTTCACTTCTCTATCTCCCCATGCGAAAAAAATCAGCGCTTTTCACCCTCCTCTTCGCAGTCCTGCTCCCCCTTTCCGCCCAGAAGATGACCGTGGGCTCCTGCACCCTCAAGGATGGCGGCATCTACACGGGTGAACTCGTCGGCGGAAAACCCAGCGGGAAAGGACGCGTACAATACGAAAACGGCGACACCTACGAAGGCTCCTTCCTCAAGGGCATGCGCCAGGGCGAAGGCACATTCACCGCAGCCGACGGCTCCCGCTACGAAGGCAACTGGACCAAGAACGAGCGCAACGGCAACGGCACATTCTACGCTATCAACAACAACCGCTACGTGGGCCTCTGGTACCGCAACCAGAAAGAAGGCCGCGGCACCATGTACTACTACAACGGCGACACCTACGAAGGCAACTGGAAAGACGACAAGCGCAACGGACGCGGCACCTATACCTTCAAGAACGGAGCATACTATAAAGGCGAATGGGCCAACGACATGAAAAACGGCAAGGGCACCTTCGACTGGAACGACGGCTCCCGCTACGAAGGCAACTGGGTCAACAACCGCCGCAGCGGTCGCGGCACCTACACCTACGCCGACGGCGACAGCTACACGGGAGAGTGGAAGAACGACCTCCAGGAAGGCCGCGGCATCTACCGCTTCCGCAACGGCGACGTCTACGAAGGCCAGTACCTTGCCGGCGAACGGACGGGCGAAGGCACCTTCCGCTTCGTAAACGGCGACAGCTACGTGGGCTCCTTCCTCAATGGCGAACAGAGCGGCCACGGCACATTCCAGTGGAAAGGCGTGGCCACCTATACGGGCCTTTGGAAAAACAACATGATGCATGGCCGCGGCGTCTACAAATGGAAAAACGGCGACGAGTACAACGGCGAATGGAAGAACAACCAGATGGACGGCGAAGGCACACTCCGCTACGCCGCAGGCGGACGTTTCAAGGGCACCTTCTCCCAAGGCAAGCGCCACGGCAAGTCCGTTGAAATCCGCGCCGACGGAACCCGCATCGATTGTGTCTACGAAAACGGCCAGAAACACGGCAAGTACGTCGAATACGATGCCAACGGCAACGTCGTGAAAAAAGGCGAATATTCCCACGGCCGCGTCGTGCAGTAGCATCGCCCCGCGGCATGCGAAAGCCACCAGCATACTCACTTTTAACCTCTTCATACCATGAAAGCAAAAGAGCAACCCGAGAAAAAGACAGCAGCCAAGAAAGCCCCGCGGCGTGCCAAAGCCGCCAAGGCACCTGCTGTGAAACACATTCCCCTCGTAAAGAACGACCCCTGGCTCGAACCCTACGAGCCCGCCATACAGGGCCGCCACGACTACGCTGTGCGGAAGATAGCTGAACTCACGGGCGGCAAGGGCAAACTTGCCGAATTTGCCGATGGACACCTCTACTACGGACTCCACCGCACCCCCCGCCAGTGGGTCATCCGCGAATGGGCGCCCAACGCCACAGCCATCTACCTCATCGGCGACTTCAACGGATGGAAAGAAGAAGCCCAGTACGCCTTCAAGCGCATCGAAGGCACGGGCAACTGGGAACTCAAGCTTCCTTCGAAAGTCCTTCACCACCTCGACCTCTACAAGCTCTCCATGCACTGGGAAGGCGGACAGGGAGAGCGCGTGCCCGCCTGGTGCCGCCGCGTCGTGCAGGACGAAGATACCAAGATCTTCAGCGCACAGGTATGGGCCCCCGCGCAGCCCTACGAATGGAAGAAGCCCAACTTCAAGCCCAAGAAAGCCCCCCTCTTCATCTACGAGTGCCACATCGGCATGGGGCAGGATGCCGAGAAAGTAGGCAGCTACAGCGAGTTCCGCCAGTACGTACTTCCCCGTGTTGTCGCCGACGGCTACAACTGCATCCAGATCATGGCCATTGCCGAACACCCCTACTACGGCAGTTTCGGTTACCACGTGAGCTCCTTCTTCGCCCCCTCCAGCCGCTTCGGCACCCCCGACGAACTCAAGGAACTGATTGACGCCGCCCACGAAGCCGGCATCATGGTCATTATGGACCTTGTGCACAGCCACGCCGTGAAAAACGAAATCGAAGGCCTCGGCAACTACGCCGGCGACCCCGACCAATTCTTCTATCCCGGCGGCCGCCGCGAACACTCCGCCTGGGACAGCCTCTGCTTCGACTACGGCAAGAACGAAGTCATCCACTTCCTCCTCTCCAACTGCAAGTACTGGCTCACCGA
This sequence comes from uncultured Bacteroidales bacterium, assembly GCA_946055515.1. Lineage (GTDB taxonomy): Bacteria > Bacteroidota > Bacteroidia > Bacteroidales > Bacteroidaceae > Alloprevotella. The sequence continues at coordinate 116 of CAMGGA010000002.1, read as the reverse complement.
GTTCAACTTCGACGGCTTCCGCTTCGACGGCGTCACCTCCATGCTCTACTACAGCCACGGCCTCGGCGAAGCCTTCTGCGGCTACGGCGACTACTTCAACGGCCACCAGGACGACA
>CAMGGA010000001.1 GCA_946055515.1 uncultured Bacteroidales bacterium | reverse complement strand
AGCTGCGGAGGAAGGACTTGGAGCGGGGGTCGGTGTGGATGATGTAGACGCTGCGAAGGAGGGGGTAGTCGCCCGTGGCGATGTAGTATTGGTAGGGGCGGACGTATTTGGCAAACTCGTCGGCGGTGCGGCTGATGCGCATCACTTTCACTTCGAGTCCGGAAAAGTCGGACAAGGGGGCGGAGGTGTCGCCCTTGAGCCAGTTGGCCCCGACTACGCCGATGATGCCGGGGTTGGACTTGACCATGTCGATGACGCTGAGGTTGGTGCCGCCCTCGGAGGCGTAGACGTTGCCGCTCAGGTCTTTGCCCGCACAGAGGCTGTCTTTCATGAAGCGGACGGTGCTGGAGCCTGAATGGTCGAAGACGAGCTTGATTTCGCCCTGCTGGCTGTGGTACTTGAGTTGCTCCCAGCGAGTGATGCGGCCGCTGACGATGCCCTTGACTTCGTCGAGCGAGAGGAGAGAGTCGGGGTTGGACTTGTTGACGATGAGGGCGATGGCGTCGGTGGCGATGAGCGACTGGTTGATGCCCAGGTTGTGGCTGGCCACGACGCTGCGCTCGTTGTCGGAGAGCTGGCGCGTGGCGATGCAGCAGCGGAGGCTGTCGCTCACGAGCAGGCGGAGGGCGGAGTCTTCACTGACGTAGACGGGCTTCATGCCTGCCTCGGGGTGGGACATGCCGAAGGTGTCGGAGAGGTCGCTGGCGATGGGGCGGAAGGTCTCGTCGACCGCGAAGCGCACGTCGTCGTCGAGCAGCCATGCGCCGTTTGTGCTGGGCTTTTTGCCGCAGGAGGTGAGGAGCAGGAGGAGGGCCAGGGTGAAATATTGGCCTAAGTGGTTTGTGTGGTGACACATAGGGATGGGGGGATGTGGGTTTGTCTGATAGGGCGGGGCGGACTTGCCACCGCGGATATTCTGGTTTGGCGGCAAAATTATAAAATCGTTTTTACATATTGCCGCTCATGAACAAAGTATAACGTGTTTTATTATTCTTCAAACTTGTAGCTTTGGGGTATAAATAAAGAGCAGAAGACCGGGGGCCTTCTGCTCTTTGTATAGGGCGCGTTTTCGCAAACTGGATTATTGGATGCGGAAACGGATGGGGAGACGGAACCAAACGGGTACGGGATGACCCTGCTGCTTGGCGGGCACGAAGCGGTGGAGCTTCTTTACCACGTCGGCTGCTGCTTGGTCGCACTCGCGGGAGAGAGATTTCTCTACCTTCACGGTGCTTACCGAACCGTCTACGTCTACCTTGAAGCGGAGCACTACAACACCTTGGAGTTCCTGTTCCTGCGCGATGGCGGGATAAACGAGGTTCTTGCTCACGAAGGCGAGGAGGGCTGCTTCACCACCGGGATAGGTGGCGGGCACTTCTACGATGGCGTTGTCGACAACTTCAGGTTCCTTGGGAGGAACAGTTGTACCGCCAGCCTGCTGGTTTTCCTTCAGGTCGTCGATGTTGATACCCGTGCCGCCGGTTTCGTTCACGTAGTCCTGTGATGCGATGGCGAACTTGTTCTTGGTGACTTCGTCCTGGGTCTTGAGTTCCTTGGAGTGGTCTACCTTGTCGTCTTCGACAATCTTGGGCACGGTGAACTGGATAGACGATTTCACGGCAACTTTCTCAACGGGCTTCTCGTATTCGAGCTTTTCGGGTTCCTTCTTCTTCTCTTCCTTCTTGGGCTCGTCTTTCTTGAGCTCAGAAAGTTCGGTCACCTGCTCGGCGTCCATGTTCTTACCCTCCTTGAGGGCAGCTTCCACGGCGGTCTTGGCGAGGATGAAGCCTACGATAGCGGCAATCATCAAGAGTACGATGATGATGGCGCGGAGTTGGAATTTACCCTTGTTGGCGCGGTGACGATAAGCTCCGTACTCTTTGTTACGTCCTTCGAATACCATGTCGCACCACTCGCGTGATGCCAAATCTACTTTAGACATACTTATGATACTTCACTTAGGTTATTACTGCGCCGTTCCGTTTTTGAAAGCCTCGATTTTGGCTTTGTCACCGTCTACGAACTTGTCAATCACATAGCGACCGATGCTACAAATCTGCATTTCGTCGAGCACTTGGATGAGGTTGTCGTACGTGGCACCGTCTGAAGCCTTGATGATGACGCTGGGGGTGTAGTCAGCGCTCTTGATCTTGTTCAGGCGTTCCTTGTACTCGGCCTTTACCTTTTGCTCTTCCTGCACATTGGATGTTTTCTTGGTCGCGAACTCAGCTTTCAGCTTGGCAACGGCTTTGACTGCTTCGGGGTTGGCAGCGAGGAGCACCTTGCGGATGCCGTCCTTGCCATAGCTGGTTTCAAAGAGCTTACCTTCGTCGGGGATGTCGGAACCACCGTCGGGTTTGCCCTTGAAGTAGTAGAGCGTGTTGTTCTCGTCAATGAGGATGGTCACTGCCTTGGAAGCAGCTACCTGGTTGCGGTTCTCGTCCTTGATGTCTTCCTTGTCGGAGGGCATGGAGATTTCCATGGTCTGCGGCTTGAGAAGCGTGGTACAGAGCATGAAGAAGGTTACGAGAAGCATGATCATATCCACCATCGGCGTGAAGTCCACGCGCGAGTTCATCTTCTTTTGTTTACTTCCACCTTTTTTAGCCATAACTGTAATGTTTATTCCTCTACGCCTTTGAGAGATGTGATGAGATTGTAACGGTTCTCTTCAATCTCGCGCAGAGAGTCCATAACTCGTTTAATTACGGCGTAGGAAGTAGACTTGTCGGCCTTGATGGCCACGCGCATACTTTCGCCACACGCCTCACGGGCTGTGCTTACCCAAGTCTTCAACTCATTGTTTACGCTGTCGCAAGGAATGCCTGCTTCTTTGCTCTTCGTGAGAAGTTCGTTCTTCACATCAGAGGCGAGCCAGCCTTTCATGGTGTTGAGAGGCGTGCCGAAAGTAGGTGCTTGCGCGAAGACTTCCACTTCCTCAGGTGTGAGGCTCAGCTTTCCGGCTTCGTTCATGGCTTGGGCCAGTTTGCGAAGGCCGTCGGGAGAGTCCATGGTCATAAACACCTTGCCACTCTTCTCTACGAAAATCGTGAGCAGGTTGTTTGCGGGAATCTTGATTTCCGAGACCGAACCAGGAGTGTTCACCTTTACAGGTTCTTCCTTTACGAAAGTAGCAGTCAGCATAAAGAAGGTAAGCAGCAGGACCATGACATCGCTCATAGGCGTCATGTCTATGAACGTATCTTGTTTTTTGACTTTAAAACGTCCCATGTCTTAAATACCTTGTTTATGCTATTAGTGAGTTGCAGAGAATGTTTCTACGATGGTGAAACCTACTTCGTCGAGAGAGAAGGTGAGGCGGTCGATCTTGTTGGTGTAGTAGTTGTAAGCGATAACGGCGAGAGCACCAGTTGCGATACCGGAAGCCGTGTTTACAAGTGCTTCGGAAATACCGGTAGAGAGGGCTGCAGAGTCTGCACCACCGTCACCACTTGCCATAGCGGAGAACGACTTGATCATACCCAACACCGTACCGAACAGACCAGTCAGCGTACCGAGGGTTACGATAGAACCGATGATGGGAAGGTTTTCCTGCATCATAGGCATTTCGAGAGCAGTAGCTTCTTCGAGTTCCTTCTGGATGGAGAGAATCTTCTGTTCTTTCGTCAAGATGGTGTTCTCTTCCATTTCCTTGTACTTCTTGAGCGTTGCGCCTACGACGTTGGCTACAGAACCGCGCTGCTTGTCGCAAATCTGCTGGGCCTTGGCCATGTCGTTCTGCTTGAGGGCTACCTTGATGTCAGCAACGAACTTGGTGAGGCTGGTGCGGCCGTAAGCGTTGCGGATGGCGAAGAAGCGCTCGATGGCGAGAGCTACAACGGTGATGAGGAGGGTCCAGATGATAGGCACAACGAAACCACCTTTGTAAACCGTACCCATCAGGTTGGCGGGCTCAAGGGAGATTTCATCGGGGGTCAGGAACGAGAATGCGTAGCCTGTTTCAGGACCACCCTTGAAGTTGGAGATGCTACCGAAACCGAAGAGGTAGATAGCTACTGCAATCAAAGCGCAGACAATGATTACAGAAAGACCCGACTTGATGCCGGTGAAACCTTTGGATTGTTTCTTGGGCGCACCTTTGGGTGCATTAGCATTTGTAGTTGCCATTGTTGTAAAGATTAAGTTTGAAGAAAATGAAATAGTTATTGGTTTTCAATGATTTGCCATTTTGGCATTGCATTCTGCTTCTTTACGACGTGGCAAAGATATACAATATAAAGGAATATAAGCAATGCCTTTTGGAAATTTTTTTATGAATAAAGCAGTTGGCATAGAAAAAGGACTTTAAGAGAAAGCGCCACAGGGGGCTCTTTCTGCTTAAAGACCTTTTGTCTGTGCCGGATTGGGCTTTATTTTTCCATTCTCACGGAGCCGGAGCCGATCATCTGCCCGTCTGCGAAGATGTAGGCGGAGTAGCTGCCTGCGCTGAGGAACTCGGAAACGGGGACGTAGAGCGTGACGTGCTGCTCCTGGCCGGTGTATTCGATGGTCTTGGCCGCCGAATAGCCGATGCTGCGGTTTTCGTAGCTGAAGGAGCCTGACTGTCCTACTACCTGCTGGTTGGGCTTGAGCAGGCGCACGTAGACGGTGCGGTTGCCGGCTTTGGCGGTGACGTTGCGGGTGATGGTGAACGATACGCTGAAGCGGGCAATGTCCTTGCTCTTCTTGGCGGCCTTGCCGTTTTTCTTGAGCGGACTGATGCTGATGCCCGTGGCGTCGAGCTGGGCGGCGATGGCCACTTTCTCGTTGAGTTTGGAGTTCTCGTCTTGTATGTTCGACTTCTCCACCCGTGTGCGCTCTGCTTCGGCGCGTGCCTGGTCGCGTTCGCCGATGAGGGCCATGTTGAGCTGCTGGAGGGAGTCAACTTGGCGGATGTAGTCGCGCAGCACGGCACGCACCGTGGCCAGTTCGCGCTTCAGGCGCAGGATTTCGGCCGAACTGTTGGCCTTGGTTTGCTTGAGCTCTTTCAGGAGCGACTCGGCACGTGCCTGCTCGGCGTTGAGGCGGGCGATGAGGGAGTCGTCGCGCACGCTTTTCTTCAATTCGCCGTACTGGCTGGCAAATTCTGCATACTGGTTCTCCATTTCGCGCTTGTCGAGTTCGGCAAGCTGTCGGAGTTCCTCCAGTTCTTTCTCTTTGTCGGCCAATTTCTTGGCATCGTCGTTGCAGGCGGGCAGGAGGGCCACTAAGCTGGTGAGAAGCAAAAGGCTTCCGAACAGGTGGATAAGGGTCTTCATGCTTTGGGGAGTTAGGAATGGATTATTCAATGACCGTCACCCAGCCGTGTTTGTCGGGCTCGATGCCGTATTGGATGTTGCGGAGCAGTGTGTAGAGCTTTTCGGACACGGGGCCGGGCTTGCCGTCCTTGGAAATCACGTAGCTCTTCTTGTTCTCGAGGTCGTCGATCTTGCGGATGGGGCTGATGACGGCTGCTGTGCCGCAGGCGCCGGCTTCTTCGAAAGTTTCGAGTTCTTCCTCGGGGATGGGGCGCACTTCCACTTCCAGTCCGAGGTCGAGTGCGAGCTGCTGGAGGCTGCGGTTGGTGATGGAGGGAAGGATGGAGGTGGACTTGGGCGTGATGTACTTGCCTTCCTTGATGCCGAAGAAGTTGGCGGCGCCGCATTCGTCGATGTATTTCTTCTCGCGTGCGTCGAGGTAGAACTCCGAAGCGTAGCCTGCTTCGTGGGCCATGAGGTTGGCGCGCAGACTGGCTGCGTAGTTGCCGCCCACCTTGTAGCAGCCCGTGCCGAGCGGGGCGGCGCGGTCGTATTCGCGGATAATGACGTAGTCGTTCGTGGCAAAGCCGCCGCGGAAGTAGGGGCCCACGGGCGAAACGAAAATCATGAACAGGTATTCGTCAGCCGGATGCACGCCCACCTGGGCGCCTGTGCCGATGAGCAGCGGGCGGATGTAGAGCGAGGCACCGCTTTCGTAGGGGGGCACGAACTTCTCATTCAATTTCACGACTTTCTGTACCATTTCCTCGAACAGTGCCGTGGGGAGTTCGGGCATGAGGATGCCGCGGCAGGTGGACTGCAGGCGTTCGGCGTTGTCCTTCACGCGGAAGGCGCGGATTTTGCCGTCGGGGCAGCGGAAGGCTTTCAGGCCCTCGAAGGCTTCTTGTCCGTAGTGGAGGGCCGTGGCGGCCATGTGGATATTGATGGTTTCGGAGGAGGAAACCTCGATTTCTCCCCACTTTCCGTCGCGGTAGTAGCAACGTACGTTGTAGTCGGTCTTGATGTAGCCAAACTTCAGGTTGGCCCAGTCGATATTCTGCATAATCTCAGTAGTTTTGTGAGTGTTTATCGATTTGACAGCGGCAAAAGTAAGCAATAAATTGCAAGCGTGCCCATGCCCGTCCCATTTTTTGGTTTTTTACGAACTTCGCTTCGCCGTGCTGCGGGGCAGAGCGGCCTTGGGCGTTGGGCAGTGGCGTGTGCGGCCGCGTCCTGATATTTATTTGGAGTCGGGGTATAATGAAGCAGGGGGCTATCGGCTTGCTTCAGTCTCTACGGTGGTAGTTCTTGAGAAGTATTCCGATAGCCTCCTGCCCGGAGCACTTGTTGGAAAGGGTCTGTGCGAAATCAGTACACCTCAACGTACGAGGCCAGTCGCTTCGCCTTGTCGCGCACGGCATCGAGGTCGCCGTCGAGCGGCCCGCTGCACACCACCACGCCCATGCGGCGGTTCACCCGGGTGGTGGGTTTGCCGAAGATACGCAGGTCGGCGTCTTCCTCGCAGGTGCGTTCCAGTCCGCGGTACTGCGGTTGTTCCTCGCTCGCAATGGGGGAGAGGATGACAGCACTGGCACCGATGCGCAGGGGCTTCACGCAGGGGATGGGGAGGCCCAGCACGGCGCGTAGGTGCAGCTCAAATTCGTTGAAGTTCTGCGTGCCGGCCAGTGTGACCATGCCCGTGTCGTGCGGACGCGGCGAAAGTTCGGAGAAATATACGCCCTTCTCGTGGCTGAGGAAAAATTCCACGCCCCAGATGCCGGCTCCGGTCAGTGCGCGCGTCACTTCGTCGGCCATGCGCTGGGCTTCGGCCAGATGTTCGGGTGCGATGTGTGCGGGCTGGAAGCTTTCGCGATAGTCACCGCCTTTCTGCACGTGGCCAATCGGCGGACAAAACAGCGTGGGGCCGTTTTTCTGCGTCACGGTGAGCAGGGTGATTTCGCTGTCGAAGCGGACAAATTCTTCGATGATGACCTCCTGGATGTCACCGCGGCTGCCTTCCATGGCGTATTTCCACGCCTGTTCCAGGTCGGCGGGTGTTTTCACGAGCGACTGCCCTTTGCCCGAGGAGGACATGAGGGGCTTGACCACGCAGGGGAAGCCGATTTCCTGCGCGTGCTGTTGCAGTTCTTCGAAAGACTTTGCGTAGAAATAGCGGGCCGTTTTCAGTCCGAGCTCCTTCGCCGCCAGATCGCGGATAGCCTTGCGGTTCATGGTGAAGTTCACCGCGCGTGCCGAGGGGGTGACTTGTATGCCCTCCTTCTCAAAGTCGTAGAGGCGTTCGGTGCGGATGGCTTCGATTTCTGGCACGATGATATCCGGCTGATGCTTGGCTACCACCCGTTCGAGTGCCTCTCCGTCGAGCATGGAGAACACTTCAAAAGCATCGGCCACCTGCATCGCAGGCGCACCGGCATAGGAGTCGCACGCGATGACGTATTGTCCCAGTCGCTGAGCGGCAATCACAAACTCTTTGCCCAGCTCTCCCGAGCCCAAAAGCAATATCTTTTTCATGTCGAAGAATTTAATGTGTTTGTTTTGGCTGCGAAATTACGGCAAACTGTCCATCGGGCCAAGGTTCTCCCACCCTTTTTCCTGTGGGCGGGGCGGGGAAGGCATATTCTCGAGCCGTTTCTTCAGCACGAGGGCTTCACGGCGAGCGAAGCCATTTGCGCCAATCGCCGTGCCTCCGCCTCGGTGGTGAGGGGCGGTGCGTACAATCGGGCAAAGTTTTTGATAAACTGGAGCGTGCTCGGTTTCGGCGAGCGCAGGGGAAGCGTACAATCGTTCATAGGCAACGAAAGGTTTTGCGTTTTGTCTAATAAACGGCATCTGCTCCCGTTTAGTATGTAAATGAGAAAGTTTTTTTCGCGGCCGCGTTCCTTATTTCCTCACCGTTCGCAGATATTCTTCAAACTGCGTGCGGGTGCCGTTGAACACGTTGATGTCCACCTCGCCCGCGATGCCGCGCACCTGGCCGTAGGGCGTGAGTTGCCAGTGGAGCAGACGCACCCACGGTTTGTACGCCCCGTAGCGCGCAATCCACACGTCGTAGTCGCGGAACGCAGCGGGCGCTTTGCTGAGGTGGTTCACGACAAACTGTTGCCCCACGTAGAGCACGGGCCGCTTGCCGCAAGCCCTTTCCACGCGGCGCAGCCAGACCAGGGCCTCGCGGAACATCGCTTCGTCGCCTCCCGCGCGGCGCACCTGGGCATCCGTGGGCTCGAGGTCCAGCACAGGGGGAAGGTCTGTGTGGGCAATCCAGGCATTCTTGAGGAAGAAGGCCGCTTGCTCCGCCCCGGTGCTGGTGAGACTGAAGAAGTGGTAAGTGCCCGCCGCTATCCCGTGGCGGCGTGCTTCGCGCAGGTCCGCCGCGTAATACTTGTTCAAGACGGTCTTTCCCTCCGTCGCTTTCACGTACACAAACGATACGGGGTAGTCCACGGCACCCAGCACACGGCGTCCCGCGCCGAGACTCGTGATGCGCAGCCTGTCCCAGTCGATGGTGTAGCGCTTGCGTCCCTTCTCGTGCTGGTGGCGCGAAATGTCGATGCCATAGACACGGTCGGGCGTGTAGACCATTCTCTCCCCGTTGAAGCGGCCATTCTTCCACCAGCCGCAGTGGAGCCAGAGGTCATCCCGGATGGCGAAACCGTGGCCGGCGCGCAGTCCTTGCTTCCATTCGCCCGCATAGTATTCGCCCGAGCCGAGCCATGCCTCCCCATAGCCCGTGGCGCGCAGCTTCGCGTCGAAGGTGCCCACGTAGCGCCCCACGGAGTCAGTGCGTTCGCCCGTGGAGAGCGTGTCGGCCTGCCACAGCCCCTCGAAGCGTGTGCCGTCGGGCCAGGTGAGCCTTCCCCAGCCCTCGCGCAGGGCCAAGGTCTTTCCCTTCTTTGTGGTTGTGACCACCACTTCGCCTTCGTAGCGCCAGTCCATAGAGTTCACGAAGCAGGTGCAAATGCGTGTCGGCTCTATTTCGTTTTTGTCGAAAGCATTTTCCCTTGGAGAAGGATGGGGCTGCCGGATGGAGGCCCACACGGCGCGCGTCTTGGCCAATAGGTTGCGACCCCACCATACGGGCCAACGGTGTACTCCGGCCATCAGCCGGCCCACCTCGAACGAACCGATGCGTTCGCCGTGGAAGCGCACGCCACAAAGGTGTCCCAGCGGATTCAGCCACGGTCCCCCTTCGGCCGAAGCGTAGCGCTGTCGGGTCGCTTCGAGCAGCGATGCACTCGGCCGCCGTGTAGTGCCGCCGAAATCGTTGAAGGCACAGAGCATCCGTCCCCATGCCATTGTCCCCCAGCGCCACACGGTGAGCCGCGAGAAGCCCGCGGGAAGTTGTCCCGATGCCGTGCGGAGCAGCATCAGGTGGTCGCGGTGTGCTGTGGGGAGAAGCGCTGTGGACGTGCTGTCGGAAGTAAACACCTGCACGTTAGCGCAGAGCCGCGCTTCGGTTGGCGGCTCTTTCCGCAGCGAGGAAACGGTTTGGATGAGCGAATCCGTTCGGGCCAAGGCATTCTGCTGCTGGGTCTTGTAGTCCATCACCTGGTTGAAGCCATCGTCTACGACCGAATGCGTTGTCGCGTAGATCGTGAGCAGTTTCAGTTCCTTTTGGAGCCGCTCCCTGCGTTTTTGCAGTCCATCTGCCGTTTCTTTCAGGCGCTGTTGCAATGCGTCACCTTCGAGACGGTCTGCCGCTTCGTGTACCAGCGCATCCGAAGTCACCGCGTGTCCCTCGTCTGAAACGAATGCGCCCGACTGTTCTGCCGTTATGGCCACTGTGCCGAGGTGGTAGTCCGCGGGCAGTGTCGAGTCGGGTTGAAGCGGCAGGAAGAGCGTGTCGCCCTCCGCCAGCGGAATGGCGTAGGCGGCCTGTGCCTCGAGGCGGCACACGGCGGCGCATTGCGCCTCCTCGTCGGTAGGGAAGAGCACCACGAGCGTGATGGTCTCCAGTGTGAGCAGGAGGCAGGCCAATAGGGCAAGGAATATCTGGAAGGGGCGTTTGTCAAGCCAAGGGCGAAGTTTCATGTCGTGTGGATGGAATGAAGGGTAGGGTGGTAGGGATTGTATGAATTTGTTGTGCAAAGTTAATGTTTCCTAAGGGTAGTGGTCGCAGAAAGCCCTGAAAAGTTTTGCGTGGCCTTTGGTTCTACTCCTTATTATATAGGTGTAGGCGGGTTGTGCTTCCTGTAGTCCGTCTTGCCTCAGGGGAAACTTGGGCAATTCGTGGTTGGGGAAAATCAATCGCAGGCTTGGAAAATCCAATCCCAGGCTTTGAAAAATCAATCGCAGGCTTTGAAAAAACAATCTGCCGAGTGGAGGCGCTTCCTCGTCGAAGTGCGTCTTTTCTGCTGCTCTTTGCGCCCTTTGAAGGCCGATTTTTGCCGCTAAAAAGCCGAAAAAGAAGATTTTTTGCAGAAAAAGTGGGTGAAAGTTTTGGTGGTTTGAAAACTTGTCGTACTTTTGCAACCGCAAACGGGAAACAACGACACCCGAGCGCTGAATGGCGCGATAGCTCAGCTGGTTAGAGCGCATGATTCATAATCATGAGGTCGACAGTTCAAGCCTGTCTCGCGCTACTCTTACGAAGCGACAGTTGTAAGTTACTTACGGCTGTCGCTTCGCTTTTTGTGCAATTCCCTGCGCTTTTTTCTGTTTTACTGCCCCCTTGGCAAGGCTTATTAGAAAAAAGTTGTACTTTTGCTTTCGCTACGCGAAGCGTTTTTCCCTCAGGGTCGAGCGCATCCTCGCACCCCCGCGGCAGGGAAGTCCCCGGCGCCGCCACTCTTGCACTCCAGATGCTCCTTCTGCAACCACATGACAATCATTAAGAAGTTAGACCGATACATACTGGGCAAGTTCCTGCTGATATTCGTGGGAGCTTTCTTTATATGCCTTTTCGTCTTCATGATGCAGTTCACTTGGCGCTACGTCGACGAACTCATCGGCAAAGGGCTCTCCTTGGAAATCCTCGCCCAGTTCTTCTGGTATATGGGCCAGACCCTTGTGCCCCAGGCCCTCCCCTTGGCCGTGCTGCTCGCAGCCCTCATCACGTTTGGCAACATGGGCGAGAGTCTCGAACTGCTGGCCATGAAGGCGGCCGGCGTCTCCCTATTGCGCGTCATGCGGCCCATGGCGCTTTTTGCATTCTTCGTCATGGGTGTTTCGTTCTACTTCCAGAACAAAACGTCGCCCGAGGCTCAGATCAATCTCCGAACCCTCCTTTTCAGCATGAAGCAGCAGTCGCCCGCGGTGGAAATCCCCGAAGGCGTCTTCTACAATGGCGTGCCCAACATCAACCTCTACGTGGAAAAGAAAAACGCAGAGACGGGCATGCTCTACCAGACCATCATCTACAAAACCGACCAGGGCTTCGAAAAGGCACAAATCGTGCTCGCCGACTCCGCCCGCCTCGAAATGACGCAGGACAAGCTCCACCTCAAGCTCGACCTCTGGAGCGGAGAGCAGTTCGAGAGCCTCCAGTCCAACCACGGCATGCAGTCTCTCCAGGCGCGTGCCCAAGAGCCCTACGACCGCGAGAGTTTCCAGTACAAACAGCTCCTCATCGACTTCGACAGCAATTTCAACCTCATGGACAAGGAGCTGCTCTCGGGCATGCCCCAGGCCAAGAACATGCGGCAAATCGATCACAGCGTCGATTCCGTCAATCACAGCCTCGACTCCATCGGCCGCCAGTACTACCGGGAGTATGCGCGCCAGTATTTCTCCTCGCCCTCTATCGCCCGCAAGGACTCCCTCGCCCTTGTCAAGCGCCTGGCTCGTCCCCTGTCCCAGACAAGTTTTGATGAAATGGTGGCCGCCACCAGTTCCGACAATCTCGAGCGGGCACGCGAGATGGCACGCAGCCAGATCAACGCCTTGAAGTCCGACCTTGAGTGGAAAAGTCTCGTCACCCACGATGGCGACCGCTATATCCGCACCCACTGGGTCGAGTGGCACCAGAAGATAACCCTCTCCTTGGCCTGCCTGCTCTTCTTCTTCGTGGGCGCACCCCTGGGGGCCATCATCCGCAAGGGCGGACTCGGCATGCCCACCGTCATTTCGGTCATCATCTTCATCTTCTGGTACATCATCAACACCTCGGGCATGAAGCTCGCCCGCGACGGCAACATCAGCATGGTGCTCGGCATGTGGGTGAGCACCGTCATCATCGCCCCCTTCGGCATCTTCATCACCTACAAGGCCAACCGCGACAGCGTGGTCTTCAACACCGATTCCTACATCAACCTCTTCCGCCGCCTCTTCGGCATACGCACGAAGCGCCACCTCTTCCGCAAGGAAGTCATCATCGACGAGCCCCGTCTCGACGTGCTGCCCGGCCAGATAGCCCAGTTGCGCGACGACTGCCGGGCCTACCACCGCGAGAAGCAGCTGCTCCGCCTTCCCAACTATGTTCATGTCTTTTTCCGCTACCGCCCCGACCGTCAGGTGGAGGCCATCAGCGAACGCATGGAAGCCATCATCGAGGAACTGGCCAACAGCCGCGACCCCAAGGTGCTTGGTGTGCTCAACGAATTTCCCATTCTCTACACCACGGCCCACACTTCGCCGCTCCACTCCCCCCGCGCCAATGCCATAGCGGGCATCATCCTCCCCCTCGGCCTGGTGCTCTGGGCCAGAATCTGGCGTTTCCGCCTCCGCCTCTACCGCGACATGCGCATCATCGTGCGCACCTGCGACCGCCTCGACCAAGTGATGGCAGGCACGCAGGCCGAAGCCGAAGGGTCGGGTGTGGAAATGGAGCAGCAGGAGGAAGCCGTGAAGACCCGCCGCCTCAAGCGCATCGTCAAGGTCATTCTCCTCGTGGTCATCCTGGCCCTCGTCGGTCAAACTGTCTGGAACGGATGGCAGCGCCAGCGCCGGAAGGCCCGCACCGAGCAGTCTGCCGCCCCCGCCCCCGCTTCGTCCACAGAAAGCCAGCCCGCGGCCGCCCCCTTGCAGTTGCCCGCCGAGGCCCCGCAGGTGGCAGCGCCCTCGCGCCGGCTCTCCCTGCCCGAGCGTGGCGACAAAACCAAGGAATAGGTCAAAACCTACCCGATAATCAGCCACAAACTTCAATCAAACCACCGATATGAAACGCATCTCTCTCCTTCTCCTGCTGTGCCTCACCTTCTCGTTTGCCACAGCACAAACTACCGCATCGAGCAACGACAAGCTCTATTCCATCAAGCTCAAGGAATTTCTCCTCATCACCCACACTTTCGACGCCACGAAGGATATCATGGCTGCACAGTACAAGGCCATGAAATCTCAAATGGGACTCACCGATCGCCAGTGCGATCTCCTTGCGGGAGAGGTGATTGAAATCCTCTACAATCACACCGAGGAAATCTTCCTCCCCGTCTACAAGAAAGTGTTCACCTACGAGGAACTCCTCCAGCTTATCGAGTTCTACAACACCCCCTTGGGCAAAAAAATGGCCAACAACGTCGTTTTCCTCACCAACGAGTCCATGACGCAGGTCCAGAAAATCATGCCCTCGCTCATGGGAGAAATTACGGAAGCCGTCGAAAAGGTCAAGCAGCAATAGCCTGGTTCTTTCCCGGGGTAGTTTCCGCCCCGGCCACATAGCCCCCGAAAATTACCTATTCAGAAATACCTTCCTACGGACTAACACCCCACGTTTTCAAACATGGAACCATTCAAACTGGCCACCATTGAGGAGGCCATCCAAGACTTCAAAGAAGGCCGCTTCGTCATTGTCGTCGACGACGAAGACCGCGAAAACGAAGGCGACCTCATCATGGCTGCCGAACTCGTCACGCCCGAACACGTGAACTTCATGTTGCGCAAAGGACGCGGCGTCTTGTGTGCCCCCATCACCATAGAGCGCTGCAATGCCCTCCAGTTGCCCCACCAGGTGCAGGACAACACCAGCATGCTCGGTACGCCCTTCACCGTCACCGTCGATCTGCTCGAAGGCTGCACCACGGGGGTCAGCTGCCACGACCGTGCCGCTACCATCCGTGCCCTCGCCGATCCCGAGCGCCGTCCCGCCGACTTCGGCCGCCCCGGCCACATCAATCCCCTCTACGCCCAGGACCGCGGCGTCTTGGCCCGTGCGGGACACACCGAGGCCTCCATCGACCTGGCCCGCCTCGCCGGTATGCAGCCCGCCGCCTGCCTCATCGAAATCCTCAATGAAGACGGCACCATGGCCCGCATGCCGCAGCTCCAGGAGATTGCCCGCGAAGAGGGCCTCCACATCATCTCCATCCGCGACCTCATCGCCTACCGCCTCCAGAACGAGTGTCTCGTGGAGCAGGGCGAAGAAGTGGACATGCCCACGGCCTACGGCCACTTCCGCCTCATCCCCTTCCGCCAGAAGAGCAACCGCCTCGAACACGTCGCCCTCATCAAGGGCACCTGGGAACCCGACGAACCCATCCTCGTGCGCGTCCACTCTTCGTGCGCCACGGGCGACATCTTCGGTTCCGAGCGCTGCGACTGTGGCGAACAGCTCCACAAGGCCATGGAACTCATCGAAAAAGAAGGCAAGGGCGTTGTCCTCTACCTCAACCAGGAAGGCCGCGGCATCGGCCTCATGGCCAAGATTGCCGCCTACAAGCTCCAGGAGCAGGGCTACGACACCGTCGACGCCAATGTCCATCTCGGCTACGACCCCGACGAACGTGACTACGGCGTGGGCGCACAAATCCTCGGCCTCCTCGGCGTGCGCAAGATGCGTCTGCTCACCAACAATCCCGTGAAGCGCGTCGGCCTCGAAGCCTACGGCCTCGAGATTGCCGAAAACGTGCCCATCGAAATCACGCCCAATCCCTACAACGAGCGTTACCTCCAGACAAAGAAGGAACGCATGGGCCACACGCTCCACTTGAAGTAAGCCGGAACGCAAGTGCAAACGGCCGGACGAATGGTTCTTCACCGTCCCTGGCCGTTCGCTTTTCCCTATTTCAAAATTTCACCCTAAAACCTTAGCAGCAATGACCACTCACAACAATCCATACGACTACGAGGTCTATGCGTCCGAGCAGTCCGGGGCCATCAGTTTTCCCGCCCTCATGTCGAAGGTCTATCTCTGGATGACCCTCGCCCTGGCCATGACCGCCATGACCGCCTACTTGGTGGCCGGCAATGAAAGCCTTGTTTACGAAATCGTCTCCAACCGTGTCCTGTTTTTTGGCCTCATTATCGCTGAATTTGTCGTAGTGCGTGCAATTTCAACCAACATCAGCAGTCTCTCTTTCCCCAAAGCGGGCGGCCTGTTTGCCCTCTATGCCATCCTCAACGGCGTCACCCTTTCCGTGGTTCTTCTGGCCTACACCGAAACCAGCGTAGCAACCACCTTCTTCGTCACGGCTGGCACCTTCGGCGCCATGTCCCTTTTTGGCCTCTTCACCAAGCGCGACCTCTCGACCATAGCTCGCTTTCTCTTCATGTCCCTGATTGGGCTCATCTTAGCCACGTTAGTAAACATGATTATGCAGAGCGACCCCTTGGACTCCCTCCTCAGCTACTTCGGCGTGTTGATTTTCTGCGGCCTCACCGCCTACGACACCCAGAAGATGAAGAACATACTCCTGGAGTGTGAGTCGGAAAACAACGACGATGTGCTGAAAGTGGCCCTCCTCTGCAGCCTCGCCCTCTACCTCGACTTCATCAACCTCTTCCTCTACCTCCTCAAGTTTTTTGGCAAGCGTAAATAGGAGCAGGATTTCTTTCTACAGACAAACCAACCCAAAATCAATCTGAACAATATGCTTTCAACACTCGTACAGCGTTTAGCTCCCTCGGCCACATTGGCCATGTCGCAAAAGAGCGCGGAGCTCAAGGCCCAAGGGGTCGACGTGATTAACCTCTCTGTGGGCGAACCCGACTTCAACACGCCCGACCACATCAAGGAAGCTGCGAAGAAGGCAGTAGACGACAACTATTCGCGCTACTCTCCCGTAGCCGGCTATCCCGCCCTCCGCAAGGCAGTGGTAGAAAAACTGAAGAACGAGAACGGCCTCGACTACACGCCAGAGCAAATCGTATGTTCCAACGGTGCAAAGCAATGCGTCTGCAACGCTGTCATGGCCCTTGTTTCCCCGGGAGAAGAAGTCATCATCCCCGCTCCCTATTGGGTGAGCTACCCCCAGATGGTGCTCATGGCCGACGGCAAGCCCGTATTCGTTGAGGCTGGCATCGAGCAGGACTTCAAGATCACGCCTGCCCAGCTCGAAGAAGCCATCACGGCCCGCACGAAAGCCATCATCCTCTGCTCTCCGAGCAACCCCACGGGTGCCGTGTACAGCCAGGAAGAACTCGAGGCCCTCGCCGAAGTGCTCCGCCGCCACGAGCAGGTCTACGTCATCAGCGACGAAATCTACGAACACATCAACTACGTGGGCTGCCACGCCTCCATCGCCCGCTGCGAAGGCATGTACGACCGCACCATCGTCATCAACGGCGTGTCGAAAGCCTACGCCATGACGGGTTGGCGCATCGGTTTCTGTGCAGCTCCCCTCGCCTTGGCCAAGGCATGCAGCAAGCTCCAGGGTCAATACACCAGCGGACCCTGCTCGGTGAGCCAGGTTGCCGCCACCGTCGCCTTCGCAGGCTCGCAGGACTGTGTCGAGGAAATGCGCCAAGCCTTTGCCCGCCGCAAGGACCTCATTGTCCGCCTCGCCCGCGAAATCCCCGGCTTGGAGGTAAACGAGCCCCACGGTGCCTTCTACCTCTTCCCGAAGTGCAGCAGCTTCTTCGGCAAGAGCAACGGTGAGTATGTCATCAACAACTCCACCGATTTCGCCCTTTATCTCCTCGAAGTGGGCCACGTGGCCACGGTAGGCGGCGACGCGTTCGGTTCGCCCGAATGTTTCCGCATGAGCTATGCCACCAGCGACGAGAACATCGTCGAAGCCATGGAGCGCATCAAGCAGGCACTTGCCCAGCTGAGCTAAGGCATGCCCGCGATGGGCTGGAGGCGTGGCCCCAATCTGCTTGCAACTTGCTGTATGTAGGGCACATGCTGCTTAAGGTACGCAACGTTCAAAGCAGGAGGGCTGAAAGCCCGCCCTTTGGCCCATAGCCCGCGTTGCTCCCCCATTATAGTTGTACGTACGCCAAGCAGGCGTTCAACGCAAGGGCTGAAAGCCCGCCCTTTAGCGCATAGCCCAGGGTGAAGCCCTGGGATGGCCCGAAGCACATAAAATGAGCCCTGAAAGGGCGACATCTCTATACAAGCGTTTATTGTATAAAGCTGCCGTCCTTGCAGGGCTCATCGCGTGGTGCCGGACTAACCCAAGGCTTCACCTTGGGCTATGTGCCGAATCTCGGGCTTTTAGCCCCCTCTTGGTGCGCATGAAGCAAGGTGCAGTAGGGCGAAAGCCTGCGGGCTCATTATCCCCTTGCAGTCTCGTTTTCGGACAAAAGGACGAATGAGATTTTCCCCAAAGCGTACAAAACGACAAAAGGAGGTTTCGCGAAGAAATCTCCTTTTGTAATAGGTATATCTGTAGTCCAGCGGCGGACGGGGCCGGCAGAATAGGACCGGGGGCGCCGTGTGGAGCAGCGTTTGGGCGCTTCGTCGCCGCGGTTATTTCTTTTCAGCTTCGTGAGGGTCCTCCGAGCCCTCGCTCAGCAGGTCCGTGCCCCAGTGCGTTGAGGCCAGGCGCTGTTCGCGCTCGATCACCTCCTTCGCCTTCTTCGCATAGATAATCATGCGGAGCGACTGCGCATACGACATGTAGTTCCAGAGCCAGTTGAAGAGCACGATCATCTTGTTGCGCACACCCAGGATGGAGCGCAGGTGAACCACCAACCAGAGCAGCCAAGCCAGGAAACCGCCGAACTTCATCTTGCTGAATTCAGCCACTGCGCGGTTGCGTCCCACGGTAGCCATCGTACCCAGGTTGCGGTAGTGGAACGGCTTCATTTCCTTGCCCTCAGCCAGACGCTTCAAGTTCTTGGCCAGCAGGTTGCCCTGTTGGATAGCCACCTGGGCCAGCTGCGGGTGACCGCCGGGCCATTTGTCGTCGCCCTCGGGCATGATGCACTGGTCGCCGATGCTGAACACCCCGTCGAGGCCCTCCACTTGGTTGAAGGCATTCACCACGATGCGTCGGCCACGGCCCAAGTACTTCTCGTCGAGATTGCCAACCGGTTGTCCCATCACACCGCTTACCCAGATAAACGTGCGCGTCGCAATCGAACTGCCGTCCTTCAGCATCACCGTATGGTTCTGGTAGTCCGTCACCATCTTGCCGAGCAGCACGTTCACGCCCATCGTGCGCAGGTACTGTTCCACCTTCGCGCTCGATTCCTCGCTCAGAGCCGGGAGCAGGCGCGGTCCAGCCTCGATGAGGTAGATGTGCATGAGCGACGTAGGCAGGTCGGGGTAGTCCTTCGGCAGCACAAAGTTCTTCATTTCGCTCAGAGCGCCAGCGATTTCCACACCCGTCGCACCACCGCCCACGATCACCACGTTGAGCAGTTCCTGTCGTTCCGTGTCTGTTGCGCAAGTCAGGGCACGTTCGAAGTTGTCGAGCAGCGCGTTGCGCAGACCCATGGCCTCGCTCACGTTCTTCATAGGCATGGCTTCCGCTTCCACGTTCTTGTTGCCGAAGAAGTTGGTCGTAGCGCCAGCGGCGAGCACGAGGTAGTCGTAGCTCACCTTACCGATGGACGTCTGGATAATCTTGTGTTCGGGGAAGATAGAGCGCACTTCCGCCATGCGGTAGAAGAAGTTCTTGCGCTTCTGGAAAATCTTGCGGAAGGGGAAGGAAATGGAGCTGGGCTCGATGCCGGCCGATGCAATCTGATAGATGAGCGGAGGGAACTGGTGGTAGTTGTTCCGGTCGATGAGCACGACTTGGAAGTCCGAGTTGCGGAGCTTGTTGGCCAGTTTCAGGCCGCCGAAGCCGCCGCCTACAATGACCACTCTCTTCTTGTCTGTTTGGGGAAGGTTGAAACTCATAGCGCAGTGTGCATATTAAACCGAGGAAACGCGCCGCCACTGATTTCCGGGTGGGTGCAAGGCGGCTCAAATCCAGCGTGAGATTAGTGTTTCAAAGTTGATACGCACAAAGTTCGCGCTTTCTTTTTTACGAAGTGTTATTTTTTGAGAAAAAATGCCGTTCCTTGTTGATTTTTAGCTACGCCGAGAAAGAAATGATACGCTAATGTGGCAAATCTTCCCGCACTTGCCGTTCTTTTCCCCTTCCCCGTGGAGAGCGGGGAAGGTCCGCGGCCTTGCCCCCTCGTTTCCCCTCAGAACAACACCCAGCCCGCGATGCCGCAGAGCAGTACCATGAAAGCCGCATGGAAGCGAAAAACCGTCACTCCGAGGAGCGTGGCCACGAACAGGAAGATGCTCACGCCGAAATCCCACGGGCTGAGGCTCGGCGAACTGAAATTGTCGGGCTTCATCATGAGAATGGCTGCCGCCGCGATGAGTCCGGGCACCAGGGGGCGCAGGAGTGTCAGCACACTGTCGGCCAGCTTCTGGTAAGTCTGTTTCCCCTCCAGCTTCGTGACGATGGCCGTCCACGTCAGCGCGGGCACCACCAGACCCAGCACGCCCACGAGGCTCGCCACCACCGTTCCCCAGAATCCCACCAGTCCCGTCGTGGCAATCGAACCGCTCAGCACCGCCGCATTCAGGGGTGTGCCGCCGGGCAGCGTGCGGCAGAACACCATCAGGTCGCCCAGCTGTTCGGGCGTCAGCCAGTGGTGGTTCGTCAGCAGTTCGTGTTCGAGCAGCGCCTGTGCCCCGGCGTTGCTGCCAAGGCCGAGGTAGCCCACTTGGAGAAAACTCAGAAAGAGGAAGAGAAAGGGAAGCATGGAAAAGGCTTTATGTTTGAAAATCAGGAGAAAAAGAGAAACGTCGGGTCAATCGTTGTTCAGCACCACCACGGCGTAGAGCAAGCCCAGCAGCGTCAGGCCCAGGATGATGAAAGTCGGCGAAACCCCCAGCAGGCCGATGCCGATGGCAGCCCCTACGGGAATCCACACCGTGCTCAGCGTGATGGCCGACTTGCGCCACATCTGGATGCAAGGCAGGGCAATCAGCGCCACGATGGCGGGGCGGGCACCGCGCAGGAACGACTCCACGGCGGGAAACTTGCGGAAGTCGTTGAAGAAGGTGGCAAAGACCACGAGAATGACCATCGGCGGGAGCAGCATGCCCAGCAGGCAGGCCGCGCTTCCTTTCCAGCCCATCAGCCGGTGGCCCAGCAGGGAGGCCAGGTTGATGTTGAAAATGCCGGGCATGGCCTGTACCGTAGCCACTTGGCGCGAGAATTCTTCGTCGTCCATCCAGTGGTTGCTTTTCACCAAGGCTTGCCGCAGGGGCTGGATGGTGGCATAGCCGTCGCCGATGGCGAGACCGCCGGCTTTGAGGAAGGTGAGGAAGAGAGTCAGGAGAGAGAGTGGCATAGTCAGAGCGTAGAGTGGGGTAGAGGATTGGTAGTGAAAATGAAGGAGGAGTTTAGAGCCTTGGGCCGGGTCGATGATGGAGTTCCGCCTGGGCTCTAAACCCCTCCGTGGAATGGATTAGTGCACTATTGGTGCTGTTCGCGATAGAGGTCGTTCACCGTCTTCACGGGGTTGAACGTAGAGAGCGGCACTTCCACGAACACCGTAGACCAGTCGCTCATGGCACCGTTCCAGAGGCCCGGGAGTTCGAGCGCCTTCAGTTCCTTGCCGTCCTTGCTCTTGTGCGAGATGAAGCCCGTCTGCGGGTCTACGAACTGCGGGAGGTTGAAAGCCTCGCCCTTGTAGTTCTTCACCGCACACACGAGGTCCACGGGGTTGAAGTGCGTGCCCTTTTCGAACATTGCCTTCTTTTCGGGGTCAGCCATGTCGATCTGCGAACTTTCGAGGATTTGGAGCGAAACCGTGCCGTCGGGGTTGTAGGCCAGGAACGGGCCGCCGCCGGGTTCGCCCACGTTGCGCACCATGCCGCACACGCGCATCGGGCGGTTCAGCTTGCGGCGCAGGTAGATGGCGAGTTCCGTGTCCTCGAGCAGTTTCGTTTCGGGGTTCTTCGTGCAGAGGTCCTTCTGTACAAACTGCAACATTTCGCGGAGGTCCTCCATCGTGTACTTGCCGCTGTCGAGTTTTTCCAGATAGGCAAATGCCTGGGCCTGAAGGCTTACGAGCACACCCGCGAGGAGCTGCTTGTAGCGCACGGTGTCGTCCTTGAGGCGGTCGGGCACCACGTTGTCGATGTTCTTCACGAACACCACGTCAGCCTCGATGTCGTTCAGGTTCTCGATGAGTGCGCCGTGGCCACCGGGGCGGAAGAGCAGCGAACCGTCCGCGTTGCGGAAGGGCGTGTTGTCGGCATTGGCAGCCACCGTGTCGGTGCTCGGCTTCTGTTCCGAGAAGCTCACGTGGTACTTCACGCCGAATTTTTCCTCGTAGGCAGGCACCACTTTGGCCACCAAGGCTTCAAAGAGCGGGCGGTGTTCGGGCGAAACCGTGAAGTGAACGTTCACGTTACCGTCCTGCTGGCGGGCATAGAGTGCGCCCTCCACGAGGTGCTCTTCGAGCGGGGTGCGAGCGCCCTCGGCGTAGCTGTGGAAAAGCAGGAGGCCCTTCGGCAGTGCGCCGTAGTTGAGGCCATCGGCTTGGAGCATGGCGCGCACAACGGCCTTGTACTGTCCCTCAGCCACGAGCGCCTCGATGCCCTTGCCGTGGAGGCGTTCGCAGGCAGCGTTGAGTGCATCGTAGAAAGCCGCATGGGGCAGTTCGGCGAAATACTTCTTTTCAAAATCCGTGGCCGGCACGTCGTAGGCAGCGTCGGCGAAGGCAAACATGTCCTTGAACATGCGGCTGGCTGCACCCGAAGCGGGCACGAACTTCACCACGCGGTGGGCAGCGTCGGCCGTGTAGTCGTTCCAGGCCTTGAGGTAGTTGTTCTCTTCAGCCTCAGAGGGTTTCAGGATGCCCTTTTCCACACTCGCAGCCGCGGAGAGTTTCAAGAAGGGGAAGCCTTTGGCAAAACAAGCCAGCTGTTCGTTGAGCTTTTCTTCGCTGATTCCTTTGCGGAGCAGGAGCGCTTTGTCGTTTTCGGTAATCATAGGTATAAAGATTTGGTTAGAAGTTCAGAGCAGGGAAGCACGGCTTTCTCCTTATCGCCGCGGGCGGCCGCAGGGCGTGCTATTTCTTCCGGAAGAGTTCGGTGAAGAGGTTCAGGCTGTCGGGGTGTTCCGAGGCGAAGGAGTCGATGTGGCGCATGCGCTTCTGTTCGAGGATTTCATCGACAGCGATGAGGATGCCCGTTTCCTCCACGTCGCCAAACTCGTGGTTCACGGCTGTGCCGAACACGCGCATGGTGGGGCTGAGGCCCATGTAGGCGTTCACGAGGGGCGGAATGTTGAAGCCCCGCTTGCGCACCTCCGTGTTGAGTATACGGTAGTCCGACTTGAAGTCGTCGCACACGAAGAGTTCGCGCAGCGTCTCCTCGGGCGTTTCGATTTCGATGGGCGTCATGGGTGTCACGAGGCGGTCGGGATCGCCGAAGTGCTTGTGGAGGAAGTAGAGGATCATGTCCCGCGCCTGTCGGTTGAACGAAGGGTACATGGTCATTTTCCCGAAGAAATACTTCAGTCCCGGAATGACCACCGTCAGTGCGCCGAGTCCGTCCCAGAGGTTGTCCAGGGCAAAGATGCCCTTCGAGAGCGCGCGTGTGCTTTGGTATTCGAGCGTCACGAACGAGCGGCCGAGTTCCACCGTGTCCTGGAGGAAAGTCTGCTTGAACTCCTCCGAGAAGTGGAACATGTGGCTCGTGGCGAGCAGCGGCTGCCCTTGGGCGTCGAAGTGGATTTCGTTGCCGGGCAGGAAGCGGTAGCCGCCGAGGATTTGCTCTTCTTCGGGGTCCCAGACGATGAGCTGGTAGTAGGGGTGTTCGCAAGTGTCGAACTCGTCCCAGTCCAGTTCCATGCCCGTGCCGCCCCCCGCCGCGCGGAAGGCAATCTCCCGGAGTCGTCCGATTTCGCGCATCACGTGGGGTGCTTGCTGGTAGGTGACGATGTAAATCTCGTTGCCCGCTTTGTTGGTCATTCTCAGTCGTCTTTCGGGCGTGAGTTCGGCCCGCAGCAGGGCTTTTTCGACAGGAGGTATAATCGGTTGCATCGAATAGAAAGGGCTATGGAGTTTGCAAAATGCGATTTACACGAGTTGATACACTTGGTCTTCCACCCAGCGCGCCCATTCGGCCGGTTTCTTTCCGTCCAGGAAAGTCTGGTAGGGGATGGGGCGACCAATGTGAACGCTGAAGGTTTTGTGGCGGTTGCGGAAAGTTTCGTCGGCCAGGAAGAGCATGGCGATGTTGAACTTCAGACCGAGGCGTTTGCCGATGTTGGCAATGCGGTAGAAGCGGTCGGAGTTGCAGCCGCCGAAGTGGATGGGTACCACGTCGCGTTGCGTTTCGATGCTCTTTGTGATGAAAGTCTTGTTCCAGGGCAGGTCGTGGATCACCCCCTTCTCGCGGCGCGAGCAGAGGCCCGCGGGAAACATGATGATATGGTTGTCGCTCCCGAAGGCCGCTTCGACCAGTCGGGGGAAGTCGCGGCTTTGTTTGCCCGTCTTGTTGATAGGCACGCAGAGCGGTGCGAGGCCGTGGAGGTTCATCAAGAGGTCGTTCACCAAGTAGCGGATGCGGCCGTCGTAGCGGTGGCCCAGGATTTGGCCGATGGCGATGCCGTCCGGCCCGCCCAGCGGGTGGTTGCTGACGAAGGTGAAGCGGCGGCCATCGCTGTCGTCGGGCAGGTTCTCTGCTCCATGGATGTCGAGCGAGACGTCGAGATATTCCATGACCGCGTCGAGCCAGGGCACGCCCTGCTTGGTGCCCGCGATTTCCAAAAACTCGTTTACTTCGTCCTGATGGGCAATTCTTTTCAGCCAATTGCGCACGAAACCAGGCACGAGGCGTGCCTTGCTTCCTGCCTTGCTGTCGAGAATGCCGTCGATGTCGATTTTAAAAATTGCTTCGTCACTCATGCAGTGCTACTTGATTGGTGAGGCAGAATAAGCATCAGCCGAGTAAGCTGTTGCAGATGGTTGTGAGTTTGTACTGCAAAAGTACGAATTATTTTTGCTTACATACCAACCAGCCCATTAAGTTTTTGAGATGTCCCGTTTTGCGCAGTGTGGCAGGGTGAGATGGCGAAGGCTGTTGCAGGACCATGCTGCCATTTCCGTCTTTCCCCTCTCTCCAAGGGCGGCCCCGCGGGGATGCACGCCGCTCAGTGGTGTATTCCCCGAGCCTCGCACGATGCCGTTCTTGAATAAATTTGTAGGTTTTTCAAGTGTAAACGAAAGTGAATTTGCGCAAGCGGCCCGTTGGGCCGAAAATATAAATGGATTAGAAAATGGAAGAGGGGCAGAAACGTACGTTTCTATACGTATTTTTAAGGTTGAAAATTTGCTTCACAGCTTCACAAATGGTGCTTAACCCGCTGAAGCCCAGCGCAAAACAGTGTGAAGGGTAAACTTTATAACCTTCACCCGTTTCCGATCTTTGTGATATTGATTTGGCGACACCAATATAAATGCTTTAGAAAGGATTTTTGTGGGTATTAGTGCTTGAATTTTAAGGTATATTAGTAAAATGTTTCACGTTATGCTGTCTACTGAATTTGTACATTTTGCCCTCAAATGTGAAGGCTCGGTGATTCGACCCTTCACACTGTTTTCTGCTGAAATACATAGAAAAACGCCTGTTTTGTGAAGCTGTGAAGCGTGAATGCACCCTTTAAATTGCGTATAGGGAAATGAGGAGGTTTGAACGGTCGGTTCCGGTGCTGTTTTTGCCGAAAATTTTATTGCGGTTTTTACACAAATTAAGATGTATAAGTTTTCACCCCGATGCTCCATCGAGCGGATAATTATTCGCTATAAGCCTTCGTTGAGTGGGTCGTTGCGCCCGTCTTTCTTCCATCGGAGTCGGCTCCCGGTTCTCTTTGAACTCGGCAAACAGAAAAAGTCCAGGAATAAATCCTGGACTTTTCTGGCGGGTAGAAATCTTTTTCTGCTCGGCCCATGAAATTCTAAAACTTCAACTCTTAATGTATAAGCTGCCTTTCGGCTTTTCAAAGCCTGGGATTGAAAATCCTAAGCCGCCCTTTGAAATTCCAATCGGCGGATTTGTGCGTGCTATCCCACCGCCAAGGAGATGTGGTTTTGCTCTGCCATGCGGCGCATGTTGAGGATGGCATAGCGCATGCGGCCCAGTGCGGTGTTGATGCTCACGCCTGTGATGTCGGATATTTCCTTGAAACTCAAGTCCTGGTAAAAGCGCATATAGACTACCTCCCGCTGCAAGTCGGGCAGGTGGTCCATCAGGCGGCGCACGTCTTTCAGCACCTGTTCGGTCACCATTTCGCTTTCGCGGTAGTTGTCCTCGAGCAAGGCCGAGCTGTGCCAAGCCGCTTCTGCTTCTTCGTCGTAGAGCATGCCTTCGTTCTGCTCCGTGCGAAACTGGTCGATGAGTAGGTTGTGGGCAATGCGCGTGAGCCAGGCAAAAAATTTTCCGTGTTGCCTGTAACGTCCTTGACGCAGGGTGACGATGGCTTTGACGAAAGTTTCCTGAAACAAATCGTCGGCCATGTCGTCGTTGCGGACTATATATGAAATGTAGGAATAGAGCCTATCTTGGTAGCGGAACAGAAGTTCGTCAAACGCCTCGTTGCGACCACCCATAAAGAGTGCGACCAACTCATCGTCGGTGCGCAAGTTCAATGCTTCCATTACTTTGTAAGTTTTGTTGTTGCGAAGTAATGTCTGTCGATAGGCGAAGGGGTTTGGGGTTTGACTTGATTTTGTTGCAAAAGTATAGCTTTTGTGTGAAACGGCCAATCATTTGTACAATAAATGTAGCGAGTTGGCGTTAATAATGGAAGATTTTAACATACAACTTCCCTATATGTCCCGAAATTCCGCCGTCCCCTTCACCACCTACGCCCAATTCCTGCACCGACATTTCCCGCAGAAAGTGCAGAAGTTGCCTGTGGATGCCGGGTGTGGCTGCCCTGTGCGCGACGGCACATTGGGCGTGGGCGGTTGTGCCTTCTGCAACGGAAGGAGCTTTCTGCCCCTTCTCCAGGACGAAGGGTGGCAGGTGCGGGCACAGCTCGATCGGGGCAAGCGCTTCTTTGCGCGCAAGATTTCCTCGGGAAATCCGACCGTGTTTCTCGCTTATTTTCAGGCAGGTACGAACACTTACGCCCCGGTTCGGGAAATGATGCCACGCCTGGAGGAAGCCTTGGCGGTGGAAGGAGTCGGAGGACTGGTCATCGCCACGCGCCCCGACTGCCTGACTGAAGCGTGGCTCCAAGCGCTACAATCGCTGAGCCGCAGGACCTTCGTGATGGTAGAGCTCGGCGTGGAGTCGCTGTGCGATGCGACGTTGGATAGGGCGGGGCGGGGTCACACGGCTCGTTGCTCCTTGTCGGCCATAGAAACTTTGACATCCATCGGCGTTCATGTGGGCATACACCTCATCCTCGGTTTGCCCGGTGATACCCCTGCGGAGTGGATGCGCTGGCCCGCGATGCTGGCCGACACGCCGGTTGAAGTGATCAAGTTCCACCAACTCCAAATTTTGCGCGGCTCACGGTTGGCTGCCGAATACCTTCGCGCGCCCGAACAGTTCACGCTGCTCACCCCCGAAGTGTACGTGACCAGTTTGGCAGACTTCCTCGAGCGGCTTCCCGCCCGTGTTGCGGTCGACCGTTTGGCATCAGTGGCGAAAGCCGACGAAATTGTCGCCCCGCGCTGGGGGTTGCGCCCCGACGACCTCCAACTTCGCTTGGTCGAAGCATTTCGCCAGCGTTGCACATATCAAGGTTGTTTGTGCAGATGATAGCTGCTGTATATCCGCCCAATTCCCCGAAACATTTTTTTAGGTGATATGGCAGCACACCCTGTATCGCAGTCAATCTTTTCTCTTTATTGAAAATCACAAAGAAAATCTTCGTTATGAGTAAAGTAGATTGACAAAGCACGAAGGTTACTTTGGAAATTCTACAACAGAAGCGTGTGTTAAAAGCACTCCGCCTACTTTTGCTGCAGCCTCCTCGGAGCAGCGCCTCTTCGGGTCGGACCAAACCAAGGCGACCCCTCCAGCGGGCAAGATTTTCGCGAAAATTTCCACATCGGCATCCCGCTGCGCCTCCCGCAAGAAAATCCAATCCCGAAGCCGAACCACTCAAAAATCTTTCATTATTTTTGCACGCAAATTCAACATCAGGCATCCTCGGGTCTTGGGCGCAGGTGACGAAGTGTCACTTCGCAGGACAAAATTACCCATAAATTATCCCCCAAGATGCGTTGATTCATAGATCTCTTCTGCAAACCTATCATACCCATGAGCGAAAGCTTCTTCTACATTCTTCAATCCACCAATAAGGGTACGCTGAAAGCGCAGGCCGACGAACTGCTGCTCCAACTCCGGGAGTTGCAGGGCCAAGCCTGCTTCCAAAGCAGGGAACTTTTCCAAATGCGCGTGTATGTAACCGATGCGGCCAACCAGTGCGAAGCGCTTCGGCAACACCCCTTGGTGGCCGACAACGAGCCGCTCGGCGTGGTGAGTTTCATTGAGCAACCGCCCCTCGGAGGTGGCAAAGTGGCCGTATTGCTCTGGTATTTGGAAGGCAAACTTGAGGAGAGGAAGGTAGAAAGGCAGCCCAACGGCACCTGTTTGACCCTGCGCATGGACGGACTTTCCTACATCCTCCACACCGTCCGCTTTGGCGCCGAAGTGGCTGTGCTGTCAGCTGCAGAGCAGACCCGTATGGCCTTTGAGGACCATATCGCCCTGCTCCGTTCGCGCGGCTTGAACCTGAAAGACAACTGCCAGCGCACGTGGATCTACGTGCGCGACGTGGACCGCCAGTATGCCGGTGTGGTGAAAGCCCGCAACGAGGTTTTTGCCCGCGAAGGACTTACTCCCCAAACGCACTTCATTGCATCGACGGGCATTGGCGGGGCTTCGGAACACCGCGAAGCCCTCGTGGCCGTAGACTTTTTCTCCGTAGAAGGCATCGGACAGGATGAAGTCCGGTATCTCCAAGCCCTCGATTACCTCAATCCGACGCATGAGTATGGAGTAGCCTTTGAGCGCGCGACCGCCTTGGATTTTCCTGGGTGCCGTATGAGTTTGGTGTCCGGGACAGCCAGCATAGACCGCTATGGCGACTGTGTGCATCGCGGCGATGTGCTCTGCCAGACAGGCCGCCTGTTGCTGAACATCGACAAACTCCTCGCTTCTGCGGGCAGTTCCCTCCGTGCTGTGCGCTACTTTGTGGTGTATCTGCGCGATGTGGCCGACTATCCCTCCGTCCGCGACTACATACGCCTCCGCTTCCCCCACACCCCCTGCCTGCTCACTTTGGCAAGGGTTTGCCGACCCGAATGGCTCATTGAGATGGAATGCATCGCCGTGGAATGTGTTTGATATTCAGTCCATATCTTTTCTTGCACTTCTCCATCTGAAGCAAGAAACGGCTTTCTTTTCTCTGTAAAAGCCTTCGATTTGCAGAAAATAAGTGTTTTCAGTTTTAACATTTGCGCCCCGAAATACTCTTAATAATTCTTAAATGCAAGAAAAGAGGAGTGGTGTGTTTGGCTGTTCCCATGAAAAATCAATTAAATTTGCAGTCACTACAAGGTGTGTACCCATGTCTCAGCAAGGTTGAACTTTAAAGAGACGTTAAGGTATAAAGTGCTGAATTGAAGCCTTCGCTTTGAAAAATCGGCGCTTAACCTTCAAAAACCTATCCAATCACCCCGCGAACAAGGTCGGCTGTTCCTTAAACCTAACCAAAATCTCGCCGATCGCCTTTTCCTTCAGGAAATAAATAAAACAAAAATAACTAATCTAATTAATGCGTATGAAAAACCGTTTTTGCAGAATGGGAAAGACGCTGCTTGGTGCAGTGTGCTTGCTTTCAACTTGCGGCGTAACATACTCATGTTCCGACGATTTCGACTTGGACGAAACCAAGCCGTCGTTTCTCGGTGCAAGTATTTACGACGAGTTGAACAATAGGCATGATTTCACTACTGTAATCAGGTTGATTGATGAACTCGGTTACAAGGACGTGATGTCTCAGACGGGTAGTAAGACCCTCTTCGTGGCCAACGATGCGGCCTACAAGGAGTTTTTTGCTACACAGACAGCATGGAAGGATGGAAATGGCGACTATGTAAGGAGCTACGACCAACTTTCGACCAACCAGAAGCGCCTGCTTTTGAACGGCTCCATGCTGAACAATGCCTATGTGCTTGAAATGCTCACCACCATCCAAGGTCCGGTGAAGAACCTCTGTTTGCGTCAGCTGTCGGGTATCTCGGCCACTGACTCTGTGGCACGTTTTGAAGCCAACGAACTGTTCGTGAACCAAAACAAAGGACAGCTCAACGATGAGGGCAAGGTGACGAACCAAGACAAGATGTTCTGGAACGCTCACATCAAGAGCGGCAAGCCCATGTACCTCGCGATGGACAAGACGGAACCCATGTTTACGCATTTCCTCGAGGCGCAGCTGAACGAAAAGAAGATTACGCATGACGACGTATCGTTCGTGCTCGGCTATATGGATGACAAGGCTGATGGCTACTGGGGCAACGACAATACGGAGAACCGCAGCTATGCCTACGACTGTCGCATCATCGAACCCGACAACGTCTGCTTGAACGGCTATTTCCACGTACTCGACAAGGTGATGGTAACGCCTCCCAACATGGCCGAGGTGATCCGCACGAATGGCAAGACCAACCTCTTCAGCTCCATGCTGGAACGCTTCAGCGCACCTTATTACGACGCTACCCTCACCGAGGAATACAAGGCGCTCCACGACATCACAGCCGACTCTGTTTATCAGAAAATCTATATTGCCCAGCGCTCTTCCAAGGGTGCAGTTATGCTTGATCCTGACGGAGAAACCTTGGGCGACTTCCCCTCGCTTTCCTATGACCCGGGATGGAATGCCTACAGCGTGAACAACTCCACGAAGGAGCAGGATATGGCCGCCATGTTCGTTCCGACGGATGAGGCTGTAACGGATTACTTCGTGAGGGGTGCAGGTGCCATGCTTATCCAACGCTACGGTACGAAGCCCAACACGGCCGAGAATCTGCAGGAGAACCTCTTCCAGATTCCTCTGAACATCGTGAAGCCCCTCGTGGCTAACCTGATGAAGGAGTCGTTCAACGAATCTGTTCCGAGCAAGTACCTCACCATCATGAACGATGCCCAGGACCAGATGTTCAGCGCAGAAACTTATCCCACCATTGAATCATACAAGACTTTGTTCGATGGTTCTATCCTCGCCAACAACGGTGCGGTTTACCTCATGAACAAGGTGATTGGTCCGGCTACCTATTCTTCTGTAATGGCCCCCGTACTTTATAACGAAGGTACGCAGGTGATGAACAGCGTCATCCACGCTGACGATGCCTACGTGACGACGAACTTCCAGAACGCTCCGCTCCGTAAGTTCTACAGCACGTACCTCCTCGCCATGCAGTCGAACTTCACCCTCTTCGTTCCGACGGACGATGGTCTGAAGAAGTACGGTATGATTGACCCCATGTCGCTCTCTTCTGCCCGTAACTCCAACTTCCGCCTATGGACGATGAAACCCGAGGAAATCAAGGCCAAGAACCGCAAGTGCGTAGCTGTTCGTGCCGAGGCTTACAAGTATGACATGAAGCAGCCGCTCGACCAGCAAATTGACGATAAGCCGAAGCAGACCTGTGCTGCAGACATCGATGTGGACGGTAACGAGTGGGGCCGCGTGAAGAAGCAGCTCCTCACCGACATGGTCGACCAGCACATCATTGTGCACGAAACCAACAGCGAAGGTGAACTCGGCGTGAATACCGACAGAAATTACTTCCTTTCCCGTAGCGGTGCCCCCGTTGTGATCATTTCCGGTCGCGACAAGGGCCGCAACATCGGCATGAAGGTGGATGGCGGCATGCAGCTCGTGCTCAACGGCGATGCCAACGAAGTCAACGACTTCCACTGCACCGTTGTGGACCAGCACGACATGTCCCGCGCTACCAACGGTTATGGTAACGGTTCTACCTATTTTATCGACCGTCCCATCCAGGCTACCTATAACAATGCCTACCGCGTGATGAGCACGACCGATGAGATGAAGCCCTTCCTGGACGCTTGTCTCGAACTCGACAACAACACCGACCTTATCCAGACGCTCTTCTACGAAGAAGGTATGGAAGACGCTGACTGGAGCAACGAGGCCAAGAAGTACCAGATTTTCTCCAACAATACGGACCGCCCCACGCAGTACGACTACATGACGAAGACTTACACGAAACTCGTGCGTTTCTTCAACAACTACCGCTACACCATCTTCGTGCCGACGAAGGCTGCCCTCGATGATGCCTTCGCACACGGCCTGAAGACCATCGACGAAATCAAGGAATATGTGGAGGAGAACACCAACGAAGAAGGCGTGCTCGACCCCGATGCCAAGAAGATTGCCCGTACGATGGTGCTGATGTATGCCAACTTCCTCAAGTACCACTTTGTAGACCAGTCTGTCTTCGTGGACAACTGCACGGCCACGACCCAGTGCCAGTCGGCCTGCTCCGATGACGAAGGCAACTACGTCAGCGTAAGCGTAGACCAGACGCCCAATGCCATGAAGGTAACGGATGCTTCCGGCCGCGCGGTTTCCGTAGCCGGCCAGTACAACCTCATGGCCCGCGACTACGAATTGGACGCTGCCATCGATGCTGCCCGCAGCATCCGCTCCTCTTCTTATGTGGCATTGCACAACATCGGCCAGTATCTCTGCTTCGATGCAAAACTCAAGAACGATTTCAGCAAGGCTTGGGAAACTCCCGCCGTGGCTGAGGCTTATGCAAAGAAGTACAGTCTTAAGTAATAAAATCTAATATTATGAATAATATCAAGTTTCTATTGACACTTGCGCTGTGCTTTTGCTGCTCGCTCGCGTATGCACAGAAGCGCATCTCGGGTCGTGTCTGGAGTAAACAGGACGGACCGATTGTGATGGCGTATGTAGTTGAGCAGGATAAGAATAACCGTAACGTGACCGCAGCGCAGACCGATGCCAACGGTAACTTCTCTATGGTTATCAAGAATCCTGAGAACAAATTGAGAGTTTCGTACATCGGCTACCAGACCAAGGTGCTCTCTATCGGTGCGAACACGAAGTTCAACATTGAGCTGATTGACAAGAACACCTTTAAGGAAGCTTCTGTAACCGTTACCAGAAAGACGCGTTCCAATGGTCTCGTGATTCCTGAAAGAGAAATCTCTACGGCCCAGCAGACCTTGGACATGGACCAGATGGCCGGTCTGTCGTTCGAAACCGCAGCCGACGCTCTCCAGGGTGAGATTGCCGGTCTCGACATCGTGTCGAACTCCGGTAACCTCGGTTCCGGCTCGAGCATGCGTCTGCGTGGTGTTTCCTCTATCAACGGTAGCCAGGAACCGCTCATCGTTGTGGACGGCAACATCCTCGAAGACTATAACAACAACGACCTCGACCTCGACAACATGGAGAACGAAGAGCAGTTTGCCACTCTTCTCCAGGTTGCCCCCGAAGATATCGCCAGCATCAAGGTGTTGAAGGACGCTGCCGCTACCGCTATCTGGGGTTCGAGAGGTTCGAACGGTGTAATCGAAATCACCACCCGTCGTGGTGCCCGCGGTAAGACGAAGGTCAACTTCAGCTACCGTTTCTCGGGTGCTTGGCAGCCTGCCGGCATGAATATGCTGAACGGTGACGGCTACACCATGATGTTGAAGGAGGCTTACCACAACCCGCGCATCCTCTCTGAAGAGCAGTCGAGCATCGCGGAAATCATGTACCTCCAGAACTATTCCTCTTATTATGGTAACTACAACAAGAACACGGATTGGGTAGACGAAATCACACAGTTCGGTCAGACGCACAACTATGGCGTGTCTGTTTCGGGTGGTGGTGAAAAGGCCAACTTCCGTGTGTCTGGTACGTACGACCACGAAACGGGTACCATCATCAAGCAGGCCCTCGACCGCTTGACGACCCGTCTCGCCCTCGACTACTGGGTGTCTGACCGCATCAAGTTCTCCTCCACCTTCGCCTTGACTTACACGAAGAACAAGAAGAACTATACGAGCGACCTCCTCGGCCGTGCTTACAACGCCATGCCGAACATGTCGGTTTATCGCAACGAATACCGCGAAACTGCCGACGGTGTAGGTGAATACATCAACACGGGAGAGTACTTCATCATGCCTCCCGCTGCCGGTGAAAGAGGTCTGATCAGCCCGACGAGCGGCAAGTCTTCTTACTTCCTCTCCGACATGGTCAACAACGGTAACCCCGTGGCTATCGCCAACCAGGCTTGGGCCAACACCTCTTCTTATACCATCCAGCCCCAGTTCCAGTTGGAATACAAGCTTTTGGGCAAGAGCGACGACGAAACGCAGCTCGACTACCGCGGTGAAGTCTTCATGAACGCCTTCACCCAGACCGATGAGTCCTACTATCCCGGTTCCTTGACCTCCAAGAGCTGGTACGACGACGGTGGTATCAACCAGACATCGAACTACGAGCAGAAGAACTTGAAGTTCACGACCCGTCACCGCCTGACTTTCCACCCCCACTTCGCCAACGACAACCACCAGCTCCAGATTATGGGTCAGTTCGAAGTGTCTACGGAAAACAGCACCCAGCAGTCGCTCTACTCCACGGGTATCGTAGGCGGCATCTCTGACCCGACCGTTCCCGGTTACCTCCGCAACTCTTGGAGCAGCACGGGTGAAGGTCACCAGGCTTCTGCCCTCGGCTCGATGCACTACGCTTTCGGTTCGAAGTATGTGTTCGACGTGACGGTACGTGCCGACGGTAGCACACGCTTTGGCTCCGGCAACAAGTGGGGTGTATTCCCCGGTATCTCCGGTCGATGGAACGTTTCTGACGAAGCCTTCTTCAAGCCCTTGAAGAAAGTGATCAGCATGTTCGCATTGGCTCCGGGCTGGGGTATCAACGGTAACCCCCCGGGCAGCGAAGGCCTTATGTATAATAAGTATGCCAGCAACAACACGGCCTACAACGGAACGCAGGTAATGTACCCCTCCAACTTGAAGCTCAACGAAATCCGTTGGGAAAAGACCAAGTCCTGGAACGTGGGTGTTTACTTGAACCTGTTCGAAGACCTCATCCAGTTGAACCTCAACGTCTACAACAAGAAGACAACTGACCTTCTCAACTCCAGCGTACGTGTGCCCTCTACCTCTGGTTTCTCTTACCTCTCCTGGGCCAACGTAGGTGACATGAAGAATGAAGGTTGGGAACTCTATGCCAGCACCCGCGACATCTTTAAGGTAGGCAAGTTCAGCATGAAGCTCCGTGCCAACATAGCCCAGAACTTGAACACCATCACCCGCATGGATGCTTCCGTATTGGCTTCCAACAATGTGGACTATGGCTATGCCAATGCTGAATACATGAAGCGCGTGCAGATCGGTAACGCACTCGGCGGTATCTACGGTTTCCGCTTCAAGGGTGTCTACGCCTTCGACTATGACCACAACGGCTACTTCACCAACGACGAGAAGAACCAGTGGTACAATGCCGACGGTAGCCAGAACACGGCTGCTGCCCAGACGGATCCTGCACTCCGCAAGTCTACGCCTATCGTTTTCGACGCTGACGGTAACGTAGTATATGACAAGAACGGCAACCCGCTCCCCATGTACTTCAACTATGGCGGAAAGAACTACCAGTTCCAGGGTGGTGACGCTATCTATGAGGATATCAATCACGATGGTAACATCGACGAACTCGATATCGTTTACCTCGGTACTTCTAACCCGAAACTGAATGGTGGTTTCGGCTTGGAATTCAAGTACGACCGCTGGACCTTGAAGACGAACTTCAACTTCCGCGTGGGTAATAAGATCATCAACCTTGCCCGCCTCAATGCCGAAAGCATGCTGAGCAACAAGAACCAAAGCCAGGCTGTAAACCACCGCTGGCGCAAGAATGGTCAGCTTACTACCATTCCCCGTGCCGTGAGTGAAAAGGTGACGGCTTCCTACAACTCGCTCGTGAGCGACCGCTACGTAGAACCCGGTGACTTCCTCCGCTTCCAGTATCTCCAGCTCACTTACAGCGTGAAGCCCGAAAAGCTGAAGAAGATTGGCTTGAGCTCACTCAATATCTCTGCTTCGGGTAACAACCTCATCTTCTGGAGCCGCTACTCTGGCGTGGACCCCGAACACTCTTGCAGTGGTATGAATCCTTGTGTTGACTATTCTCAGACTCCGCGTTCTCGCTCATTCACCTTCAGCTTGAACTTCGGTTTCTAAGCCTGCATTTCCTATCAGCCGGTTGCAGTGGGGCTGCATAGAAACCCTATCGGCCCACACTGACCCACCGAGCGGTACAGGACAAGCGGTATGCCCGCAAGTCCTTACCCCATAAAATACTTCTATCATGAAAAGTAAGAAATTATATACAAAACTTCTTTTGGCCGGAAGTTTGGTCTTGACGAGCACGGCGTTCACTTCGTGCGATGATTTCTTGACCATCCTTCCCACCGACCAGATTCCCGAGGAAAACTTCTGGCAGGACAAGGCCGACTTGGAGAACGTTAGAGCCGGCGCTTACCAGCAGCTTGCCAACGGCGGTCAGACTGAAAAGATTTTGCTCTGGGGTGAAGTTCGCTCCGACAACTTGTCTGTGAACGACATGTCGCAGACCAACCTGACCTACCTCCAGGATGCAGTATTGCAGCCCAACTTGGGTATGTTCGACTGGTCCGGCTTCTACACGGGTATCAACTATTGCAACCTCGTGATGGAACAAGGCGAGGCAATGACGAAACCCGGCGCTGAGGTTGACCCGAGCTTCACGCGTTCTGACTACCGCGCCATCCGTGCCGAGATGACGGCGCTCCGCTCGCTCTACTATTTCTATCTCGTGCGTGCTTACCGCGACGTACCCTACATCAGCAGTTCTATCCGTACGGACGAGCAGGCCACGAGCAGCAAGCCCGCTGCCATGCCTGGTGTAGCCATCCTCGGTGACTGTATCGACTCGCTCGAGGCCAACATTGCCTTCGCTCCCGAAAACTACGGCTCCGACGCCAAGAACAAGGGACAGTTCACCAAGCTCAGTTCACATGCCCTGCTCGCCGATATGTATCTCTGGCGCGCTTGCATGCTGAAGAACTTTACGGCCAAAGGAAACAGCCTCTATGCGCAGGTGAACCTCAAGAACAAGGGTATGGTGAACATCAGCGACGTTCGCAACGTAAACGAACAGGGCGTTGAGATTGACGGCTACACCACAAAAGATGGTCAGGCCATCAACGATACCTATTGCAACAACCTGGCCAACGAATGCCTCCAGAAGGCTATCGATCACGCAGATTGGGTCATCAATAAAATCAGAGAAGAGTACGACAAGGATTTGGCCGAAAGCTCCATGGCTACCCAGGAAGAGCTCTCTCAGCCCTATCCGCTCTATCTCAACGAGAAGTCGGGTATGTCAGTTACCGATATGCCCTATTATTACAACTTCGGCCAGCAGAACTCCCGCGAGTCTGTGCTGGAGTTGCAGTACAACGGAACGAATACGTTCAACTCGACGGTGAACAACTACATGTCGCAGTACTCTTCGGGTACGTTGAACGCCAAGAAAATGGCTATCTCCGCCAACCTGATTGGTTCTGCTACGAGCGTAGCTCCCGATGCCGGTTTTGGCCGCACCGACTTCCGTCTCTTCGAAACTTGCAACTACTTCTCTAAGGAAGCCAAGAAGCCTATCTCGAAATTTGTGGTAACCACGCTCTCTTACCGCGACATTACCGACCTCGCGGCTTCCAAGGGCGGTGCTACGTCTTTGCCCTTCGACGCCTATCGTAATCCCGGTGACAACAGCGCCCACTGGCCCGTTTACCGCTTGGCCGACATCATGTTGATTAAGGCAGAGGCCATTGCCCGCACGGGTACAACCGATGTTGCCAAGCTGAAGGAAGGCTTCCAACTCGTTAACGAACTCTTCAAGCGCAACAATCCTGCCCTTGTAGGTCCCAATGATCCCTTGGCTGCCTCGACGGATGAAGAATTGATCAACGAACGCGTGGACAGCAAGTACGGCCATGACGATAAAGGCAATTTTATCAAGACTGCAGCAGAACTCCTCGTTCTTACTTACCGCGAACGCCAGCGTGAATTCGTTTGCGAAGGCAAGCGCTGGTTCGACCTCGTACGTCAGGCAGAAGCCTCCAACGATACGAAGACTACACTCGGCACCTACGCTTCTGTGAAGTCGTCTGTAAGAACCCGCCTCTCTGACCTCTGGGGCTTCTACATCCCCATCTACAGCGAGGAACTCAAAGTGAATGGTATTGAATACGGCGGTAGCCTCTACCAGAACCCCGTTTGGGACCGTTACACCAAAAAATGATCTTAGATTATGAAAAACTATAAGAACAATCTGAGCCGTTGGGCTGGCTTGCTCGGAGCAGGAATGCTCTTGGCTGCTCCTTTCTCCTTCACCAGCTGTAAGGAGGATATCAGCGAGGATGCCTATGCTATCAAGTCTATGCAGACGATGATGGACTGCATCAACGCTACCGATACGCTCACTGAAATCAAAGCGCTTTTCGACGAAGTTCGCCTCGGCCGCTCCAGCAACGCTTCGGTACTTTCCAGCGTACTTTCAGCCCGTGGTAACTATACGGTTTTCGCTCCCTCAAATAAAGCCGTCAAACTTCACCTCCAGAAGCTGACGGGCAAGGAAGACGCTACTTTGGCTGACCTCACCCAGGAGCAGAAGGAACTCATTGCGTTGAACTGTATCATTGACAACGGTTCGAACAATGCGTACGAAATTGCCGACTTCCCCAACGATGGTGGTACGTTCTCCATCTCCAACTTGAAGGACCGCCGCCTCGCCTGCGAGCAGAACGATCAGAATGACTACGTAATCAACGGAAACGCTGTCGTTACGCAGTCGAACGTGGAAGTGTCCAACGGTATGCTCCATGTAGTTGACCACGTGATTGCTCCGTCTACCAACTCTGTGGCAGAATTGGTGCAGCGCGCCGACAACATGCGCATCTTGGGCCATCTGCTCAAGATTACGGGCTGGGCCGATGCACTCGCTGTGAACACGGAATCGGAAGAAGAATATGAATTGGCAAATATGTCCTACGCCGGTTCTACCCGCCGTTTCGTTAAATTCGACTTCCCCTACATGGAGAAGCGCGTAGTTGGCTATACGGTATTCGCGGAAACCGATGATGTATATAAGAACCAATGGGGACTACCCGATCCTGTGTATGACGAGGTGAACGAAGAACTCACCAACTGGGATGCGATGAAGGATGCCTTCAAGACGCAGCTGGCTGCTGCACTCGGCGTGGATGCTTCTACCATTTCCGACGACTACACGAGCCCGACCAACCCCATCAACCAGTTTGTCGCTTACCACATCCTCGATGGCGGTATGGCAACGGATGAATTCGTACACCACCACAACGAGTATGGCTACGACTACGGTACGGACCTCAAGAATCCGCTCAAGTCCGGCTATACAGTCAATGTATGGGACTACTATACAACCAAAGGCGAACCCCGTGGCTTGCTGAAGATTACGCAGCTCCCCGATGAACCTCCTTTGGAAGGACAGGATGGCGCACGTGCCTTCTACCTGAACCGTATCAGCTCCTACGATAATGGTTTCGATGGTGACTACCACGAATTGAGCTGCATCGCCAATACAGCCACCAATGGTATAAACATCAAGGTGGAAGCCTTGAATGGTAACAACGATAACAATGCCTTGAACGGTTTCTATTTCCCCATCAACGGTGTGTTGGTTAACTCGAAGGAAGTTAGCGACCAGTTGGGCAGAGAGCGTCTGCGTATCGACATCAGCACGATGTTGCCCGAAATCGCCAGCAACGACCTCCGCGGCCGTTCTGCCCGCTACTTCCCGCAGGGCTATTTCTCCAACATTACCAATGAAAGCCAGGGCACGCAGATTTACTATCTCCAGGATGGTTATGTTTCTAGCAACGGTGCTTGGAAAGACTATCAGGGCGACGAAATCCTCGCTTCCGGCCGTTTCGACTTTGTTCTGAAGTTGCCCCCCGTGCCGAAAGATGGTTACTATGAACTGCGTATGGGTGCTTCTTTGAACAACCAGCGCTGTATGGTACAGGTTTATATCGGTGAAGATCCCCTCTCAACGACTCCTATCGGTCTGCCTATCGACGAACGTGAAACCGTTGCGATGATTCCCGGCCAGCCTTGGGTAGCAGATACGGGCGATGAAGTGACCGACCGCGAAAACGACCGCAACCTCCGTAACCAAGGTTACATGAAGGCTCCGAACTATTTCTGTACGGACGGCTCCAAGGGTAAGACAACCTGCCGCAACGACTCCCCGTCTTCACCGGCATTGCGTCGTATCCTCGAAACCCGCTACTTCGAACGCAACAAAACGTATTACCTCCGCTTTAAGTCTGCCATTGAAAGTGATGTGACACAGCTCATGCTCGACTACTTCGAGTTTGTGCCGAAGAACATCTACAATGGTGAATTACCTGAGGACATTTGGTAAGTTCTAACTTGCAAAACATTCAATTATGAAACGAATTTCAAATAATACGGTATTAGGTGGTATCTTAGGAGCAGCAATGCTCTTAGGATATACCTCCTGCTCCGATGACCACTTCGACATCAAGAACGATGTACCCGCTGCAGGTAATACCCTTTGGCAGAATATTGAGTCTACCAAAGAGCTTTCCGACTTCCGCGATATTGTGAGCCAGATCAGAGTGTTCACCAAGGAAGACGACACCAAGCAGACCATTACCTACGCAGACCTTTTGAAGCAATCGCAGTCTTTCACTTTGTGGGCTCCTCTCAATGGCACGTATGATGCCCAGAGCTACAAGGACAAAATTGCTGAAATCGAAAGACTCCGCAAGGAGGCTGCCGATTTGCAGGCTTCTATCGGCGCACGCAGCGATGAAGGCGAAACCGAAGGTGAAGGTGGTGATGCCGGCGAAACCGAAGAACCGGACAACACTGGCGAAATCCAGAAGCAGATTGCCCAGTTGCAAAAGCGTGCAAACACCTTGGAATATAACCTTGGTGTGCAGTTCGCCCAGAACCACTTGGCACGTTTCAACTATGAAATGAATGCTGGCGAACAGAACGTGCGCTTGCTCAATGGCAAGCTTTGTACGTACAACGCCGGTGCAGGTCTCTTCAACGGGGTTGCACTTAATCCGGATATGAAGACCATCCCTTCGTCCAATGGTACGCTTCACGTGTTGAACGGTCTGGCTCCCTTCTCATACAATGTGTATGAATACATGGAAGCTTACTCCGACCTCTTCAGCAATGTGTACAACACCATCGTTTCTTACGACAAGAATACTTTCTCCCCGGGCAGCAGTACTCCCGGTGCGATGAACGAGAATGGTGAAATGGTTTATGTGGACTCAGTCTTCTACAACCAGAACGAATTGCTCAACCAGTCTTACGCTTCCATCAAGAACGAAGACAGCCTGTATGTAGCCGTTATTCCTTCCGACCAGGCTTGGGAAGATGCTTTGCAGAAAGTAAAGCCCTTGTTCAACTATGCCACGAAGTATAACTACGACTACAAGAACATCGAGACGCAGTTCGCTTCTCAGCTCACGGACCTCAATGCAGACTCACTCTCTGAGTATAACCTGCGCAAGTCGCTCCTGACGAGTATGTACTTCTCGCCTTCTATCTTTGGACAGAAGTTTGAACGCAACGACCTCCAGGGCATTGCCAACTATGCTGAGCACGCCGACTCTCTCATCTCTACCAATGCTGTCGTTTATTACAATCCCAATGCTGCCACGAAGGGTAAGAATCCCCTCTTCAGCAATGTGGATTACGTAAAGGCTTCCAACGGTATCATCTATCCTTTGTCTTCCTACGACCTCGACCCCAGCTACTCATTCGTGAAGAGGCGCTACATCGACATCACGCAGCAGTACAATGTCGGTTACGTGAAGAACTGCGGAAACGGTAGCTATGGTGAGGTGATTACGCTCACTGCCGAAGGCGACTACGCCAACCTCAATCCCAACGTAGACGTGTCTACTGTGGAAGAAGGACGCTATCGTTACTTCAAGGTGAACGGTACGCAGGCACTCTCTGTTTACATCCCGCTCCCCAGCCTCTACAGTACGAAGTATCGCATCCGTGTGCAGTTGCTTCCGAACAACGCCTACCTGACAGATGCTTGGATTGACCAGCCTGCCACTGAGGAAGATCCCGAAACGTATCTGCCCCAGAACACGAAGTTTGAAGCACAGCTCTTCGACGATGAAGGTAACGCTATCCTCGATCCCGACGGCAACAAGAAGACCGATTTTATTACGATTGATGAAGATGCAGCCAAGTACTACACGCTGTGGGACGAAATCGAAATCCCCAAGTGCTACACTGGCCTGCCTTCCGGCGTAAACAATACCTTCCCCATGCTTGTCTTGACGGTGACTCCTTCAAAGCAGGAACAGAAGAGAAAGCAACATGCCTTGAGTATCGCAAAGGTAGTAATTGAACCTGTTCACCCTGTGGACGTGCAATAATAAGTAAACCCTACGGGCACCGGCGAGGCCCGGCCTCGCCGCCCCCGCAGCGGTACAGACTTATTGCTTCTTACCCATTTAAAAATCGACAGTAATGAATAATACTAAGAAAATTCACTTGATGCAGGGAGCGCTTAGAGCAGGTGTCAGCCTTTTCATGCTCTCCGGTGCTTGTGTCCTTTCTGCCCAAACTCCAGAAGATGGGGTAGAGGGTGAAGCCGACTACACCGAAACTGTACAGCCTGTAGCCAAGAAAGCAGTTGCACCCCAGTATAAAATGAAAGAGGTTTCGGGTTACGTCTATGATGCCGCTACCAAGAAGCCCCTCGCAGGTGTGAAAGTGCAGGCTTTGAACAATCGATTCTATAGTGCTTTGACCGAGGACGACGGTAAGTACACGATCAATGTCCCCGAGTTCGTAGACGTACTTTTCATCAACATCCAGGATTACAATTCTGCACAGTTGGCCCTCAAGGGCACTGCCAGCCAGAATGTTTACCTGAACAAGGGCATGAAGAAGGACTTCTACTTCGAT
Organism: uncultured Bacteroidales bacterium; assembly: GCA_946055515.1. Lineage (GTDB taxonomy): Bacteria > Bacteroidota > Bacteroidia > Bacteroidales > Bacteroidaceae > Alloprevotella. Next base: position 43,453 of record CAMGGA010000001.1, on the reverse strand, counting down.
GGCACTTCCTTGAACAATAACCAGACGGCATGGCTCAACGAGCCCAACGCCCTCACCGTGGAAGAAGAAATCGAAAAAGAACTCGGCGGCTCTGTTCGTACCATCAACCGCGGCGGCATGCCCGCACAGGGAGCTGCCATGTTCATCAATGGCTTGAACTCGCTCAACGCCAATGCACAGCCCCTCGTTATCGTGGACGGCGTGATGATGGATATGCAGTACGACCGCTCCACGCTTCACCAGGGTTTCGTCAATAACGTCTTCAACATCATTGACCCCGATGATATCGAAAGTGTTGAAGTGGTGAAGAACGGTACTGCACTCTACGGTGCCAAGGGTGCCAATGGTGTGCTCCTTATCAACACCCGTCGCGGCAAGAGCATGGTGACGCGCATCAACATCCGCGCTTACGGTGGCTTTGAAACGGCTCCCGAGCAGATGCAGATGATGAATGCAAGCCAGTATCGCAACTACTTCACGGAAGTGGTGGGTACTTTCCCCGACACGAAGTACATTGGTAGCTCCATGTCGATGCCCTATTTCAACGAGGATCCCAACTACATCTACTACAATCTCTATCACAACGACACCGACTGGCAGAAGGACCTCTATCACGATGTCTTCACCCAGAACTACAAGGTGAGCGTTGATGGTGGTGACGACGTGGCTATGTACCACCTCTCCTTGGGCTACAGCCAGGCTGACGCCACGGCCAAGTGCAACGACTTCAACCGCTTGAACATCCGCTTCAACACCGACGTGAACATGTTCAAGAACTTTGTGACGGGTATGGACTTCTCCTACTCTCGCAATGCTTACAATATGCGCGACAACGGTTGGGCTGCCGACTATTCCCAGCGCAACATTTCCTCCCCCAACGTGCTCGGACTTATCCAGTCGCCGAGCCTCAGCCCCTACGCCCACTACGTACGCTACACGCAAGGCACAGGCCTGGAGCTCGTTTCGACTGACCGCGTTTACTCGGGTAAGGAGTATACCGACCAGACCAACCCCTTCCGCTATGCCGAAACCTACGGCTTCGATGCTTTGGTTAACCCCTATTGGGTGCTCTTGAACGGTCAGGGCAACAACAAGAACTACTACGAACAGACGCAGTTCAACCTCAATGTTTCGCCCAGCTACCAGATCAACAAGAACCTTGTCATCAAGGACCGCTTCAGCTACATCCTGAACCGCAACAACGAGAAGTACTACCTCCCCAAGAACGGTACTCCTTCGAAGTATGTGGAAGGCCTTGGCGACGTCACCAGCATCGTCAGCACGCAGTTCGGTAAAGAAACTACCCTCTTCAACGACCTGAGCCTCCAGTGGAAGAAGAACTTCGGTTCTCACGACCTCAACGTCCTCGGCGGTTTCCGTTATGCTTCCTATTCCTACAGCGCAAGCAACATCACGGGTTACAACAACGACCAGGACAAGATGCCGAACATGTCGTATGCCCTTCAGTACAAGTCGTACGGTGGCAACAACGACAACTGGACCAACCTGGCATACTATCTCAACGCTGCCTACAACTACCAGAACAAGTACTTCCTCACCCTCTCCACCACGATGGAATCTTCATCTCGCTTCGGTAAAGAAGTGGATGCCGGTGTGAAGCTTGCAGGTGTGGTATGGGGTCTCTTCCCCTCGGTACAGGCCGCTTGGGTAATGTCCTCCGAGAAGTGGTTCAACGTGAAGGCTATCGACTACTTGAAGCTGACCGCAGGTTACGAAATCAGTGGTAACGACAATATCGACTACTACGCAACGCGTACCTACTTCGAGAACACCAAGTTCCTGGACAAATCTACGGCCCTCGTGCTCTCCAACATCCAGAACCCCAAGCTCCAGTGGGAAACGACGAAGCGTTTCAATGTCGGTTTGCAGGCCAGCATGCTCCGCAACCGCGTGAACTTCGGTGTGGAATTCTTCAGCAGCAAGACCACCGACCTGCTTACGCGCAAGGCTGTGAGCGACATCACCGGTCTCTCCTACATGTGGAGCAACGACGGAGCCCTGAAGAACTGCGGTATCGACGCCAACGTCAATGCCATGCTGGTTCAGACGAAGAACTTCCGTTGGCAGGCTGGCTTCTCTATCGGTCACTACAAGAACGAGATTACCGACCTTCCCCAGGCTTCCAACAATCTCATCGAAACCTATCAGCTTGGTGCTGACGGTCGCAGAATCGAAGAGTCCAAGCAGGTCATCAACGGCTACACCAGCTCCATTTACGGCGACAACAACGTGCTGACCGCTGTAGGCAATGCAGTCGGAGTCTTCTACGGTTACAAGACTGCAGGTGTGTTCTCCAGCGACCAGGAAGCTTCGCAGGCAGGCAAGTACGGCTATCTCCGCTATCCCACGGGTATTGCTGAAAATCCCTATCGCGAATTCAAAGCAGGCGACGTTAACTTCGTAGACCAGAACGGCGATGGTTGGATCAGCGAGGCCGATATGGTTGTCATCGGTGACCCCAACCCCGATATCTACGGTAACATCTACACCTCCTTCACTTGGAAGTCCCTTACGCTCGACGTAAACTTCAAGTACTCTCTGGGCAACGATGTCTTCAACTACCAGCGTTCACAGCTCGAATCGCTCAACGGTAGCTGGAATCAGACCACAGCCGCTGTCAATCGTTGGCGCTACGATGGCCAGAAGACCAATGTGCCCCGTGCCGTTGTGGCAGAGAGCGACTATTGGGTAAACAACGAACGCTTCTCCGACCGTTGGATAGAGGATGGTTCATTCTTGAAGCTCAAGAAGGTACGTCTCACCTACAAGCTCCCCATCGAGCTCAGCTGGTTGCAGGGTCTTGCAGTATGGGGTGAAGTAAACAACGTTTTCACCGTGTCGAAGTACACAGGCACCGATCCCGAGTTCTCGGCAGGCAACGGTGTGCTTTACCAAGGCATCGACGCAGGCTATCTCCCCCAGAGCCGCAACTTCAATTTGGGTGTAACCATTAACCTCTAATCTAAAGTGCAATGTGGAGCGTCCGGTCTCGGACAGCCGCCCCTTCCGGACGCTCCCGACTGTTCACTTCTTATATCATACCACAATGAAATACAAATCGATTTTAAGCCTCTTCATCTTCCTTTTGGGATTTGGTGTGAGCACCACTTCCTGCGAAGACATGTTGACGCCCGATATGGATCGTTACAGCGAAGGCTTCAGCGGAAATGACACCGTCTATTTCTACTTAGGCATCCTTCGCAACGTTCAGGACATGGTAGAGCAGAACGAGCTGTTGGCCGACCTTCGAAGCGACCTCGTGACCTCCACCGCCTACAGTAGCGACAGCATCGCTGACCTCATCAACTATCAGCGCGGCAAGAATGGCGACAATGGCCTCCTCAACCGCTCTGCCTACTACAAGGTAATCAACCAGTGCAACTTCTACCTTGCCAAGGTAGATACCAACGCCATCAAGAACAACATTTTCTACATGCGTCGTGAGTATGCACAGGTCGTAGCCATCCGTGCCTGGACCTACCTCCAGCTCGTTCAGACCTACGGCAAGGTTCCTTTCATCACGAAGCCCGTTGACAATGCCAATACGGGATGGGAGAAGAACCCCGAAGCTTGGGCTGATGCTGACAACCTCGTGGATCTCCTCAAGGGCGACCTCGAGAAGGCGCACAACTTTGAACGCACCCTTGGCTACCCCAATTATGGCTCGTTCAACACGGGTAGTGTAAATATCGACAGCAAGTACCTCCGCTTCTACAACGACCTCGTACTCGGTGACCTCTACCTCCTCCGTGGCCAGTCCCAGGACGACTACAAGACGGCAGCGAAGTACTACTACAACTTCCTCAAGGAGCAGATGAAGAAGGGCCGTGGCATTCAAAGAACCAGAGCCGGCTTCTCCAAGTTCACGGTTAGCGGCAAGGATTCCTATAACCCCTCCATCAGCTCCTATCTGAATGCAGGTCTGCAGGCTGCCAGCTTGAGCGATAACTACAACATCACCGTTATTCCCTCTGCTTCCAACAGCTCCTTCGGCCGTGTGCTCAGCCGCACGCCGCAGATCTACGGTTTCGACGCAAAGTCCTACAACACCACATCTGGCGGTGAGAACAACGCTACCGATGCAACCACTTCCGGTTCTATCTCCTTGAGAGCTAACCTCCTGTCGCGCCAGGCAGGTCCTTCCGAGGCCTACATGCAGCTCTGCGGTGCACAGATTTACAAGGAGCCGAAGAAGAACAGCGGTAGCAGCTCGGCCGACAACGTAGATGTTGAATACTACGAAGGCGCTGGCGATGCCCGTATGTACGCCAACGTCCCTCTCTATGAGACCACCGATGGCAAGGCACGCTACATCGTGAAGAACTCCCCCGTAAGCCATGTGAGCGGTGTGGAAGGCCAAGCCTTCAGCAGCCCCTCCTTCAAGTACTATCGTTCTATCTATCGTCTCACCCAGGTTTACCTTCGCTACGCCGAGGCCATCAACCGTGCCGGTTATCCCCGTCTTGCCTTCGCCATCCTCCGCGACGGTATTGACTTCGAGAAAATGCCGACGATTGCCGACTCTGTCCGCTACGACGATGTGGCAAAGACCAAACAAACCGTCTTCTACCTCGACAGTGCCATCGTTTCCAACGCCACCAACTATGTGGGTGTAGACGAACTCCGCCGTGCAGAGGCTGACCCCCGCTACGAGGAATATCTTGACTTCAGCAGCAACATCTGGTCCAATAGCGGTATCCACGAACTCGGTTGTGGTACTTCCAACATTGCCGACTCGCTCTTCAGCTACGACCGTGTCATCCCCGAACGCATCGACAACGAGACTGCCCTCTATGCAGCCCTTGGCCTGAGCGTAAACGACACTCCCGAGCCCGCTCACCGCAAGGTTGCCCGTGAAGACAGCAATGAAGGTGACACAGAAGGCGGCAGCGATACAGATGAGCCCGATCGCAGCGAATACACGGAAATCGACCCCGTGGCTCCTGCTGAAGCCAGCGAAGCAGAAATCGATGCCGTCGAGTCGCTCATCGCCGACGAAATGGCTTTGGAACTCGCCTACGAGGGAACCCGTATGTTCGACCTCATCCGCATTGCCCGCCACAAGAACGTAGCCAACGCCGGCTTCGGTACAGCATGGCTCGCCTGGAAGATTGCCCGCCGTGACGTTCCGCTCGCACCCTTCGAGGACGTAATGCAGATGAACCAGACCCTCTATTCCACGCTTCTCAATCCCGAGAACTGGTACATCCTCAATCCCGAATACTAATCTTCGGGCATAATTAAATCAAGAGTGTATCTATCTTTCGGCTTCAAGTCGACTGTAGATACACTCTTTTTGTTTTTGCCACAGAGGCAGGCAAAACCATTGTATGGCTTACTATTTTTCACTTTTCCCCGCTTCTCGCTTTCGTAAACGCTTCCCCCATTCGAGTCCCGCCCTTCGTCGCCAAGTGGGCTATCAATCTAAAAATCAGGTATCTACTTGGAGTATATAGATTATTTTACGATATTTGCGCCACTTAAAAGATTTTAAGAATGGAATTCTCAGCAAAACAGATAGCCGAATACTTAGGCGGAACCGTCGAAGGCAACCCCGAAGCCAAAGTTTCCACCTTTGCAAAAATAGAAGAAGGCGTCCCTGGCGCCATCTCTTTCCTTGCCAACCCCCACTACGCCCATTACCTCTACACGACCCAGTCCTCCATCGTCTTGGTCAATAAAGACTTCCAGCTCGAGCAGGAAGTCCAGGCAACCCTTGTGCGCGTCGACAACGCCTACGAGTGCATCGCCCGCCTGCTGTCCCTCTACCAGAGCACCATGCAGAAGCGCAAAGGCATCCATCCCCTCGCCTTCGTGGCCGAGAGCGCACGTTTGGGAGAAGACGTTTACGTAGGCCCCTTTGCCTATATAGGAGAAGGCGTGGAAGTAGGCCGTGGCACACAGATTTATCCTTCTGCCGTAGTGGAAGAAGGCGCCAGCGTAGGCGAGGACTGCATCCTTTATCCACATGCCACCGTCTATCAGGGCTGCAAGCTCGGCAACCGCGTCATCATTCATGCCGGTGCCGTGATTGGAGCCGACGGCTTCGGCTTCGCCCCTGCCGCTGATGGCTACGAAAAGATTCCCCAGATAGGAATCGTCACGATAGAAGACGACGTGGAAATCGGCGCCAACACCTGTGTGGACCGTTCCACGATGGGCACGACCCTCATCCACCGCGGCGTGAAGCTCGACAACCTCGTGCAAGTGGCCCACAACTGCGAGGTCGGTTCCCACACCGTCATGTCCGCCCAAGTTGGCGTGGCCGGTTCCACGAAGATTGGCGAGTGGTGCATGTTTGGCGGCCAGGTCGGCATCGCAGGCCATGCCGTCATCGGCGACCGCGTCCTCTCGGGAGCCCAGGCAGGCATAGCCGGCAGCATCAAGAAAGGGCACGTCACCATCCAGGGATCCCCTGCCATCGACGCCAAGAACTTCATGCGTTCCAGCGTAGTATTCAAGTATCTTCCCGAAATGCAGAACGAGCTCAACCGACTCAAGAAAGAGGTTGAAGCACTGAAAAGCAAATCATAACCTCCAAACCATTTATGTTGAAACAAAGAACACTGGCAGGCAGCTTTTCCCTTTTTGGAAAAGGTCTTCATACGGGCCTCAGCCTGACGATAACTTTCAATCCCGCCCCTGAAAACCACGGCTACAAGATACAGCGCATCGACCTCGAAGGCGAGCCCGTCATCGAGGCCATTGCCGAAAACGTGGTCGATACATCGCGCGGCACCGTCGTGGCCAAGGGAGAAGCGCGTTGCAGCACGATTGAACACGCCATGGCAGCCCTCTACGCCATGGGCATCGACAACTGCCTCATCCAGGTCAATGGTCCCGAATTCCCCATCCTCGACGGCAGCTCCATTCTCTACGTCGAAAACATCCGTAGGGTAGGGGTTGTAGAGCAGAACGCACCGAAAGACTACTACGTCATCAAGAAAAAAGTAGAGTTCCGCGATGAAGAAACCGGCTCGTCCATCATCATACTTCCCGATGAGCAGTTCTCCATCACCTGCATGATTTCTTTCGACTCGCAGTTCATCAACAGCCAGTTCGCCACGCTCGACAACATGCAGGACTTTGCCGAAGAAATCGCCTGTGCCCGCACCTTTGTCTTTGTACGCGAAATTGAGCCCCTGCTCCAGGCCGGACTCATCAAGGGCGGCGACCTCGACAACGCCATTGTCATCTACGAGCGCCAGATTTCGCAGGAAAGCCTCGACCGCCTCGCCGACCACCTCCACGTGGAACACCGCGATGCCACCAAGCTCGGCTACCTCAACAAGCGCCCCCTTGCCTGGCAAAACGAACCCGCGCGCCACAAGCTGCTCGACATCATCGGCGACATGGCGCTCATAGGCCGTCCCATCAAGGGCCGCATCATCGCCACCCGTCCCGGCCACACCATCAACAACAAGTTCGCCCGCCAGATGCGCCGCGAAATCCGCAAATACGAGGTGCAGGCTCCCAACTACGACCCCAACAGCGAACCCCTCATGGATGTAAATCGCATCCGCGAACTCCTTCCCCACCGCTATCCCATGCAGCTTGTGGACAAGGTAGTCGAAACCGGTTCCAACTACATCGTGGCCGTCAAGAACGTCACCTCCAACGAAGCCTTCTTCCTGGGCCATTTCCCCCAGGAGCCCGTGATGCCCGGCGTCCTTCAGATCGAGGCCATGGCCCAGGCCGGCGGCCTTCTTGTCCTCAACTCCGTCGAAGAGCCCGAGCGCTGGAGCACCTACTTCCTGCGCATCAACGATGTCAAGTTCCGCAAGAAAGTAGTACCCGGCGACACCATCATCTTCCGCGTTGAGCTCATGGCCCCCATCCGCCACGGCATTTCCTCCATGCACGGCTTTGCCTTTGTCGGGGAAACCATCGTCATGGAAGCCACGTTCACCGCACAGATAACTAAGAACAAATAAACCCGCGCCATTCTCCGCTTCAAGCGGCGGTGCCGTTCCACCGACAGTCCGCAGGCGATGAATGTCCACCCCCAATTCACGATCATGATCAGTCCTTTAGCATACGTCCATCCCGAAGCCCAGATAGGCGAAGGTTGCGAAATCGGCCCCTTCTGCTACATCGATAAAGACGTCGTCATCGGCGAAGGCAACCGTCTGATGAACAGCGTCACCCTCCTTCCCGGCACGCGCATGGGCCGCGGCAACACCCTCTTCCCCGGTGCCGTCATCGGAGCCATTCCCCAAGACCTCAAGTTCAAGGGCGAAGAGACCACAGCCGAGATTGGCGACAACAACGTCATCCGCGAAAACGTCACCATCAACCGCGGCACGGCTGCCAAGGGCAAGACCGTGGTAGGTTCCAACAACCTCCTCATGGAAGGCATGCACATCGCCCACGACGTCGTAGTCGGCAACGGTTGCATCATCGGCAACTCCACCAAGATTGCCGGGGAAGTAGTCGTGGACGACTTCGCCATCATCTCCGCCTCCGTCCTCATCCACCAGTTCTGCCACATTGGCAGCTACGTCATGGTCGGCGGCGGCACCCGCACGGGGCAGGACGTTCCCCCCTTCACCATGGCCGCCCGTGAGCCCGTGGCCTATTGCGGGCTCAACATTGTCGGCTTGCGCCGTCGCGGCTTCTCGCCCGAAGTCATCGAGCACATCCACAATGCCTACCGCCTGCTCTACCAGCGCGGCAAGTTGCGCGAAGAGTGCCTCCAGGAAATCCGCGAAACCCTTCCCCAGATACCCGAAATCACCTACATCCTCGACTTTGTGACCCAGTCCAAGCGAGGCATCATCAAGTAGGTCCCATCCTTCCCCCCTCCATTCCAAGACCATCCAATCCATGCTATACCGTATCAAATTCATCTCCGACGAAGTAGACGGCTTCCTCCGCGAAATCAAGATCGACAGCGACGCTACCTTCCTTGAACTCAACAACATCATCCTCCAGTCCTGCAGCTATCCCGACGACCAGATGACCTCCTTCTACCTCTGCGACGAAGAGTGGGAGCGCCAGCAGCAGATAACCCGCGAGGACATGGGAGCCAGCAGTGCCGACGAAGACATCTACGTCATGGACGAAGTGCGCCTTTCCGAGTTCATCGAAGACGAAGAGCAGCGTCTGGAATACGTCTTCGACCCCTTCTCCGACCGTTGCTTCTATCTCGATGTGAAAGAAGTCATTCCCGGTGAGAGCCTCAAGAGCCCCGTAGTGTTGCGCGCCAAGGGCGATGCCCCGCAGCAGATACTCGACCTCGACCTCGACCCTCTCTCGGCAATCACCAAAGGCACGAAAAACATCGTGCCCGTCCCGTCTGATGAATTCGACGAAGACGCCATCTACGGAGGCGCATCCTTCAACGACGACGACATCGACCTCGAAGGCTTCGAAATCAGCGACGGACGTCCCTTCTGACACACATTCCGCCTTGTGGCGGAACACCATTTCCCCAAAGAGTTGAAGTGCCAAAGCCGCAGGGCCCGTCGCATTTCAACTCCTTTTTTCTACCATAGCCCCCCCGCCTCCATGGAAAAGACCCTCCAAGTCATACTCGGCCCCACGGGTGTCGGAAAGACCGACTTCGCCCTGCGCCAGGCCGAGCGCCTCGGGTGTCCCATCCTCAACGCCGACTCCCGCCAGCTCTACCGCCGCCTCCCCATCGGCACCGCAGCCCCCACAGCCGAAGAGCAAGCCCGCGTGCGCCACTACTTCGTGGGCACACTCGAGCTCGACCAGACCTACAGTGCGGCGCAGTATGAGCAGGAAGCCCTGGCCCTGCTCGACCAGCTCTTCCGCGACCACGACACCGTAGTGCTTTCGGGCGGTTCCATGCTCTATATCGACGCCGTGTGCCGCGGCATCGACGACATCCCCACCATCCTGCCCGAGACCCGCCAGCACCTGCACCAGCGTCTGGAAGCCGAAGGCTTGGATGCGCTCCTCGCCGAACTCCGGCTGCTCGACCCGGACTATTACGCCCAGTGCGACCGCCGCAACACCCAGCGCGTGGTCCATGCCCTTGAAGTCTGCTACCAGACCGGCCGTCCCTTCAGCGCCTTCCGCACGGGCAAAGTGGCCCAGCGTCCCTTCCGCATCGAGAAGATCGGCCTTTGGCGCGAGCGTCCCCTCCTCTTCGACCGCATCAACCGCCGCGTCGATGCCATGGTCGAGGCTGGACTGCTCGAAGAGGCCCGCAGCGTCCTGCCCTTCCGCCACCTCAACGCGCTCAACACCGTTGGCTACAAAGAACTCTTCCAGTACTTCGACGGCCAGTGGCCCCTCGATTTTGCCTTGGAGAAAATCCGCCGCAACACCCGCGTCTACGCCAAGAAGCAGCTCACCTGGTTCAAGAAAGATCCCGATGTGCGCTGGGTGAACCTCGACGAGGAAGCACTTTAGCTCCCGCAAACCGTGTGAAGCCCCGTAACGAAGGCTTTGAGATCCCCATCAAGCACTCTCTATACGTATTTTATCCCTTGAAAAAAGCCTTCACAGCTTCACAGAACGTGCTTTTTGTTCTGATACTCATAGGAGAACAGTGTGAAGGGTAAACTTTAGAGCCTTCACGCGTTTCCGCGCGATGGTTTTCCGCTGAGCAGTCAAGGCACGTGTATGCTGCTACGAAAAAGCCCAGGACTTCATTTTACAAGTCCTGGACAATTTTTTCCAACTCGCCGATTTGTAAATCCAACTCGCCGATTTGTATTTCCAATTCGGCACTTTGAAAATTCAAATCGCCGATTTGTATTTCCCATACGCCGTCCCGTATGTTCGCGCAAGGCATTTCCTGCGGCGGGGAAACGCGTGAAGGCTTAGGAGTTTACTCTTCACACTGTTTTCTGGTGATATTCAGCGGAAAACGTACGTTTTGTGAAGCTGTGAAGGCTTTTTTTAGGGAATAAAATACGTATAGGAAGGCACATTTCCCGTGTTTAAACCTCGTAATCCACGCAGGCGCGTTGCGCCACGTGTTGCATCAGCGCCATGGCCACCGCCTTGTGGTTGGGGTGTTTGCTGTAGCGCTCCACGTCGCCAAGGTTGTCGAACAGCGAAACGAGACAAACGTCCCATTCCTCATTCGGGTTCACGTTGATGCCCACCTCAATCGCGCGGATGAACGTGATGGTTTGCGGCAGGGCCTCGATGTCCTTCTTGAACTGCGCGGCCGCCTTCGCCCGCATCGATTGGGAAACGTCCGGGCGGAATTTGAATTGTACAATGTGTTTTACCATGAGTCGTATAGAATAATGATTTTGTTCATGTGAAATCCAGCGAGCGCAACCGTCCACTTTAGGGCTCCTCGTCCAGGACGAAGGCGGCGATGCGGTCAATCGCCTCGGGCGACATCGTGCCCGGTTTCATGTAGTCGTTCGGTTGGGCCATCGCGGGCAGCGGGCGCAAGAGGTGGTCGAGGGTGGGGAAGAAGGCAAACTCCGCCTGCGGGTTCTGCTTGAGAGCCTTTTTCCACAGGTTCAGGTCCTCCTCCGTCACCTGGTAGTCGTGGCCGCCCTGCACGAAGAGCATTCGGAACGCGCCGAGGCGGGCAGCCGTTCCTGTCGGCTTGTAGTCGGCCAAAGCCTGTCTGTAGCTTGCCGGCAGCGCCGCCATCATCTGCTGCGTGCCCTCCGCTGCCTGCTGCTGGGCCTGTGCGCGGTCCGAGCCCTGCGTCTCGGCGATGTAGGCCAACTGGCTTTCCACGGCCTTCTCAAACGGCCGCGCCAAGGCCGCAATGCCTACGATGCCCGCTAACTTCACGCCCTTCTGTTGTGCCTTTTCTGCAATGCGCGGCACGAGCGTCCCGCCCAAACTGTGGCCCACGACATACACTTGCGTGGGGTCGATTTCGGGCAAGAGGGCCACTCGGCGTGCAGCCTCGACGGCATCTTCCACGGCCTCCGTGTCGAGGTCGAGCTTGCCGCCCGAAACCTCCTTGGTGCGTCCGCCGTAGACCTTTGTGCGCTTGTCGTAGCGCACCACGGCAATGCCGCGCAGGGCCAGCGCCTGCGCCAGTTCGCGGAAGGGTGCGTTGGGGCCGAGCGTCTCGTCGCGGTCCTGCGGTCCGCTGCCGTGCACGAGCACCACGGCGGGCCAGCGTTCACCTTCGCCCGTGGGAATCGTTACTGTGCCCGGCAGTTCCACTTCGCCGTGTTTCACCGCAAAGTCCCTTTCGGTGAATGCCGAATCGTCCGAGTCGTCGTCGGCCTCCTCCTGCTGCGAATCCGCGGGCGTCTCCTCCTCCTCGACGGGAGCCGGCACAAAGTTCAGTCCCGCCAGGAGGTTTTCGGGTGTGAGCACAATGTTCAGTTGCAGTCGCGCACGTTCGAATACGAGCACCCGCTCACACACGTGGTAGCCGCTCGTTTTCACCACCTTCCAGGGGCGTGTCTCCTGCAGCTTGCCACCCTGCGCCTGCAGTTGGGCCCATACTTGCCGGAGCGTCTGGGCCTGCAGCTGCGCCTTCACCTGCGGCGTGGCGTAGAGGAGCACACTGTCGGCCTTGCCCGTGGTGAGCCAGTCGAAGTGCTGTTGTGCGCGGCGCGTGAAATCGTCTGCCAGGGCTGCTGTGCAAAGCATGAGGCAGAAAAAGAGGAAAAAGGTTCTTTTCATTGGGAGAGGAATTTAGGATTTGGAGGGAGGGTTGAACAAGTTCATCGCGCCGCAGTTGGGGCAGCGCCCCTCTCCGGGGATGGCGTGGTGGCAGACACCGCAGAGCAGGTGAGTGGGCTGGTGGAGCAGGTATTGCCGGATGGCGAACCCCCAGTAGGCCACCAGCAGCGCGTAGCCCACGTAGAAAGGCGTGGTCAGCGTGAACACCAGGTAGAGCACCATGCAGACGCCCCCGAGCGAGGTGAGAAAAGCCAGGCGGTCGCCCAGGTCGGGCTGTCGGCGCAGTTCGTCGACTACCGCTACGGCCACGATGAGCATGGTCCAGACTGAGGCAATGAAGAGCGCGAGAATGAGGGGCAGTTCTGCGCTGAAAGGATTGAGCGTGGGGTGGAAATAAAACTCCACCCACGTAGCGGGCACGAAGCGCTGGATGCTGCCGTAGAGCGTGGCCGAACCGCTCACGCAGAGGCAGAGCAGGGTGGGGTAGAAGCTGGGGATGTCGCGGAAGTGTACGAGGCGGTAGTGCTTGTGGCGGAACACCTGGAGCAGGATGCCGAACACCACGAGCCCTGCCACGCAGAGCACCCAGAGCCACCTGCTGTCGGAGAAATGGTAGATAAACTTCGAGATGGGGTCGTCGGGCACCACGTGCTCGAGCAGGATGCGCTCGGGCAGCCAGCCCTGGGTCAGTTGGTCGCGTGCCACCTTCACCCACACCGAGTCGGCCCCCTGCGAAGGCACATTGACGATGCGGGCCACGACGAGCTTGTCCGCCCGGCCCACTTTCACGCTGTCGAAGGGCAGCTGGGCATACTCGTCCTGTTTGGCCATCGGCGGCAGCGACGCGAGCGACAGCGAGTCCACCGCCTGGAAGTTGTAGCCCGTCCAGTAGTGGTGCGCGATGAAGAAGTTGACCGAGTCCACCATGCCCTCCTCCGTCACAGCCCAGTGGTCGGGCTCGTTGGGGTGGGAATAGTAGCAGGCTTCCAGCGAGAGCGTCAGCAAGAGTGTCCAGAGAAAACGCAAGGGCTTCATGGGTAATTGGGGGAAAGAAATAGAGTGAAACAACAAGGTGTCAGTGCTGCAGCGGGGTGTGCTTCGGGGTATCCGTGAGCACTTCCATCACGCAGCGGCGGCAGTCGAAGCGCAGGGGAAACCGCCGGCCGTCGGGCAGGCGCAGAAAGAGCGGTTCCGCCTCCTTCGGGTGCGTTTTCAGGCAGCGGCCCAGCGCGTGGCGGATGCAGTGGCGGCAGGTCATTACCACCTGCTGCCCGCGGGGCATTTCCAGTTCGAATGCCGCGTCCACCTCCTGCGCCCCGTGTTCCAGGTAGAAGTCACGTGCCAGTCGGTTCGCCACGTTGCCTGTAAAGTCCACGTGCTGCGGTGTGAGCGCGGCAAGGCGTTCGGGCCGGAGCGGGGCGGGCGTGTCCCTGTGGTAGGTAGCGCGGTGCTGTTCCCGCAGACGTTCACACACCTCGCGGCGCCACTGCGCAACCACAGAGGCCGGCAGGAAGCGTTCGCCTTCGGTCTGGATGTCCACGCCTTCTGCGCGCCACACCGTGTCGCCCAACTTCGAGAGCTGGCGCACGAGGGCTTCGCGCTGTGGCGAGCGGGCTTCCTCGTGGGGATAGTCGAAGCGGAGGGAGGCGGCGGTCCCCGTCTCGTCTGTCATTGTCAATTCGTACCCCCCGTCCACCTCGCGCAGGCAGAGCTGCGCTGCCAGGGTGCGCTGCGCGGTCGGTTTGCTGAGTTGGAGATGGAAGGCAAAGTCGAGGCTGCGGTGGAGCACGGTGCCCGGCGAGAGCGCAGGCATTTTGGCGGGGAACACCCGGTGGCCTTCCACCTTGTTCACGCGGAAACCTTCCAGCTTGCCGTCCGGGCCCAGAAAGCAGAGGCCGTCGCCCGCGGTGAGCGGCGGCGTGTCGGGCGAGAGCGGGCGGAACAGGAAGGCGCGGCGTTCCACCCGTTCCACGCGCCCCACTTCCGGCCCCGTGGCCTTGGGCGAGTGGAAGGCGTGGATGGGCTGCGCGGTGCGCCCGTGGGCGAAATAGTCCGTGAAGCCACGGTTGAAACTGCGGCTCACATCGGGCGTGAAGGAAAGCTCGGAGCGGCCGTAGGATGTCCGCACGTAATCGTCGCTGCGCCGCTCCAGGATGCGGTCGAGGGCGCGGCGGTACCACGCCGTCACGTTTTTCACATATTCCACATCCTTCAGTCTTCCCTCAATCTTGAACGAACGCACTCCCGCATCCATCATTTCCTCGAGCACATCGGTGCGGTTCATGTCGCGCAGCGAGAGCAGGTGCTGGTCCTTCAGGAGTTTGCGTCCCGCAGCGTCCTCGAGGTCGAAGGCCAGGCGGCAGAACTGGGCGCAGCGGCCGCGGTTGGCCGAACGGCCGAAGCAATGTTGCGAGGCATAGCAGCGGCCGCTGTAGCTCACGCAGAGCGCACCGTGGACGAAGGCTTCGAGCGGCACACTGACGGCTTCTGCAATGCGGCGCGTTTGTGCAATGCTCGTTTCGCGGGCCAATACAATCTGCCGGAACCCCGCCGCTTCGAGCCACTGCGCCTTCTCCGGCGTGCAGTTGTCCATCTGCGTCGAAGCGTGGAGCGCAATGGGCGGCAGGTCCAGCTTGAGCAACGCCAAGTCCTGCACGATCAGCGCGTCCACCCCCACGCGGTAGAGTGCGCCAATCAGCGCCTCCACTTCGGGCAACTCATTGTCCCAAAGAATGGTGTTGAGCGTCACATAGACTTTGGCGTGGAAGAGGTGGGCGAAGTCGCAGAGCGCGGCGATGTCTTCGACAGAATTGCCCGCCGCCGCACGTGCGCCGAACTGCGGGCCACCGATGTAGACCGCATCTGCGCCGTGGCGGATGGCTTCGAGACCGCACTGGAGGTCGCGGGCGGGAGAGAGAAGTTCGATGGAGTGCATGAAAGAGAAACGTTTTGTCAAGTGAAACCAACTGCTATTCGTCGCGGAGCAACTTTTCGGCCAAGGCCCGGGCCGCCTGGCGCGCCGGTTTGCCCGTTTCCGTCAGCGGGAGCGCGTCCACGCGGAGGAAGTGGCGCGGCTGGGCGTGGCGGTCGAGGTGTTCGCGGCAGAAGGCGGCGAGCTCCTCCGCGCGGTCTGCCGCTGCCACATAGAGTAGCGTGACCGCTTCGCCCCAGCGTGCATCGGGTACGTGCGAAATCTGGAAAGGCACGGGCAGCGCGGAGAGGGCTTCCTCCAGCACCTCGATTTGCAGCTTCAGTCCGCCCGAACAAATCACGTTGTCGCGGCGGCCAAGGATGCGGAAGTGACCCTCGGGCGTGATATCGGCCAAGTCGTTGGTCACCACGCGGCTGGCACAGATCTCGGGTGCGTCGATTTGCAGCGTGCCCTGCGGCGAAAGCGATACCTCCACGCCCGGCAGCGGACGGTAGAGCAGCGAGGCATCGGGACCGTTGAGGCGTCTGAGCGCAATGTGCGAGAGCGTTTCCGTCATCCCGTAGGTGCTCCACACAGGGTTGGGGAAACGCTGCAGTTCCGCCTCGAGTTCGGGCGAAATGGCCCCGCCGCCGATGATGAGGCAGAGCGTGCGACGAAGGAGCGAACGCTCGTGGGGCACGCGCAGCGATTCAAACACTTGGGCCGGTGTGAGGGCGGCAAAGTCGGGGGCTTCGTGGAGCGTGGCGTAGGGGTGGAGCGAGGGCGCGACGGGGATGAGCTGCAGGCCCCCCGCCATGGCGCGCACCACCATCATCTTTGCGGCGATAAAGCGGAGCGGCATGGCCAGCAGGGCCGTGTTGCCCGGCTGGAGCGAGAGCGCTGCCAGCGTGGCCTCCGCACTGGCCCACATCTTCACCTTCTCCACCTCGATGGGTCGCGGCGCGCCCGTACTGCCCGAGGTGTGAACGGAGAGTGTGGGCTCGGGCGAAATCCATTTTTCTTGAAAATCACTCCATTCGCGGCGGTAAGCGCGTTGTTGCGGCGTGCCGTACCAGAGTGCTTCGCCTTCCAGCGAGAGCGCGGCGCCCTCGTAGTTTTCCACAAAGAGCTGGCCCGTGCCCAAGCCCTGCGGGAGCGTGGAGTCGGGGTCGATGGCAGCACACCACTGCGCGATGGCGTTCAGGCCCACGTTGCTCTCCAAGGCCGAGGTGGTCCAGTAGCCGATGCCCCGCTCGCGGGCCAGCTGCATCCATTCCGCGGCACCCGTGAATGCGCCGTGGAGCGAGGGCTTCAGGATGATGTACTGCGGTCGAATGGTGTCTAACAACGCTGCTTTTTCTGTGGGGTCGTTCACGCCGATGAGTTCTTCGTCGAGCGCGATGGGGAGGGGGGTGGCGGCACAGAGGCGGGCCATTTCCTCCCATTGCCCTTGGCGGATGGGCTGCTCAATGCTGTGGATGTCGAAGACTGCGAGGCGTTCCAGCACCCGCGGAGCCTCCTGCGGCGAGAAACCTCCGTTGGCATCCACGCGCAGTTCTATTTGCCCGGCATCGAAACGCTGGCGCAGGCGACGGATGAGAGAAATTTCTTCTTCAAAATCAATGGCTCCGATTTTGAGCTTCACACAGTGGAAGCCCGCGGCCAACTTCTGCTCCATGCGTTCGAGCATTTCTTCGTAGCGTCCCATCCACACGAGGCCGTTGATGCGCAGCGGCCTTTCGCCCCGCGTGAAGGGCGAAGGATAGAGTAGGCGGTAGTCGCCTTGCAGCGAACCCGCCGCAGAACGGAAGGCCATTTGCAATCCGAGCAACATGGAGGGGCGGTGGCGGAGGCGTTCGGGGTCAAACTCCTGCGCTTCTTCCACGGCGGAACAGACGCGGCGCAGTTCGGCCTCGTAGCCTGCCGAGTAGTCACAACTCAGGTCGGGCAAGGGCGCACATTCGCCGAGCCCCGTGAAATGGATTTGCGGGTCGGTCGAGGTGAGCACGATGTACCAGACACGGCGCTCGGTGTAGACCCCACGCGAGGTGCCGGCGGGCTGCTTGAAACGGAGGGTGCGCGGCACTACGCGCAAGCGGAAGGGGAGGAAGTGCATGACGGGGGAGGAACTAAGGGAGCTTGGGGAACTTGGAGAAATCGGGCTTGCGCTTTTCGAGGAAGGCCTGGCCGCCTTCGTGGGCCTCGTCGAGCATGTAGTAGAGCATGGTGGCGTCGCCCGCCAGTTCTTGGATGCCCGCTTGTCCGTCGAGTTCGGCGTTGAGTCCCGCCTTGATCATACGCAGGGCCAGGGGCGAACGTTCCATCATGGTTTTGGCCCAATCCACCACTTCGTCTTCGAGGCGGTCGAAGGGCACGACCTTATTGACCATGCCCATGCGCTCGGCCTCTTCTGCAGAGTACTGGCGGCAGAGGAACCAGATTTCGCGGGCTTTCTTCTGTCCCACAATGCGGGCCAGGTACGAGGCGCCGAAGCCGGCATCGAACGAACCCACCTTGGGGCCCGTTTGTCCGAAGATGGCATTGTCGGAAGCAATCGTGAGGTCGCACATGAGGTGGAGCACGTGGCCGCCACCGATGGCATAGCCGTTGACCATGGCGATAACGGGCTTCGGAAGCGAACGGATTTGCTTCTGCACGTCGAGCACGTTGAGCCGGGGCACGCCGTCGCCGCCCACGTAGCCGCCGCGGCCTTTCACGTGCATGTCACCACCCGAACAGAAGGCTTTGTCGCCGGCGCCGGTGAGCACGACAACGCAGATTTCCTGGGCCTCGCGGCAGTAGCGCAGGGCATCGGAGATTTCGGCTACGGTGAGCGGGGTGAAAGCGTTGCGGTAGCGCGGACGATTGATGGTGATGCGGGCAATGCCTTCGAAGAAGTCAAAGAGAATTTCTTGGTAGGACTTGATAGGGGTCCATTGTCTTGTTTGCATGGGGAAATGGAGTTAGGAAGGGGTGGATAAGGAAGGGAGCGGAAGGGTTACTTCCAGAATTTGTGCCCTTTCGGACGGGGCAAGCCACGCTTCGAGCTGCGCGGCAGAGAGGCTGTCGGAAGTGGCCTGGGTGTAGCCGAGATGGAAGGCGGCAGCAATGCCCTGTGCCGTGAAGTCCTGGCCTTCGGCAGCGATGTATTCGGAGAGGGCGGGGGAGGCTTCGAGACCAGGAAGCTGGTGGAAGATGCCGCCGCCGTGGTTGTTCAACAGAAGAATGCGCAGGTTCGAGGGAAGCCGGGTGTTCCACAGGGCGTTGGCATCGTAGAAGAAACTGAGGTCGCCCGTGACGACGAGGCTCAAGCCCCACATTTTCAGCGCATAACCCACGGCGACAGAAAGGCTGCCTTCGATGCCGTTGGTGCCGCGGTTGCCCAGGATGGGGCCGCCTTCGCCCGATGGGAAGATGCGGGCAGCGGCACGCACGGCACTGCTGTTGGCAAGGTGGAGCGCGTAGGGTTCGGCGCGGCGCTGGAGTAATTGGCGAAGCTGTAGCAGCACGCGCTGCATGGGCGGCAGTGTGGCCGCGTTGGGATGTTCGAAAGGCTCGCAGGCGCTGCGGTAGAAACGGAGAGCTCGCTCCACGCCGGCGTGGTGGCCCGGCAGGGACACTGCGAGCTGGCGAAGCACGGGCTGGGGCGCGGCGCAGACTTGCGTGGTGAGGCGGCAGAAGGTGTCGGGTAGTTCGCGCTCAAGGCCAATGCGCACTACGCGGCAGTCCGAGGCGCGCAGCAGTTGCTTGAAGCGCTTGTGGACAAAGTTGCCGCCCACTTGCACAATGAGGTCGGGGAGCAGGTCGGTTTGGTCCGCTTCCAAGGCGTCGAAAACGTTCATGCGGAAGGAGCCGCAAACGTCTGAAAGCACTTCCGACACAACGAGCATTTTCCCTTCGCGGTCCAATGTCTCCACTTCGGCCCGCAGGTCGCCGCGGTCGTATTGCCCGAAGAGCAACATGGGTAGCCGTGCCTCGGCAATTTCTTTCAGGAGACGGGCAGGCAGGGGGCGTTCGGGCTGGGGCTGGATGCGCTCGATGACGCGCTCCGCGGGTAGCTCGGGCACGTGGAAGTGGAAAAGCGGTTCGGCCAGGGGAATGTTGAGATGAGCGGGAGTACCCCCAAGTTCTTGGAGCGAAAGGATAGCTTCGTTGATGAGGCGGTTGTTGCCCCAAAGCGTTGTCGCGTCGGTGCCTTCCATCAGCGCATGCGTGGGGCAGTAGGGGAGCAGGGCCCCCACTTGTGGAAGCGTTTGCCCGTCGAGTTGCCCAATCCAAGGGGCTGGGCGGTCGGCGGAGATGACGAGCAAGGGGAGGTGGCGGTAGTAGGCTTCGGCCACGGCGGGAAGGGTGGCCAAGAGGGCAGACCCCGAGGTGACGCAGACTGCTGCGGGGCGCTCGGTGGCCAACGTGATGCCCAAGGCCACAAAGGCTGCACTCCGCTCGTCGGTGGCGGGATGGAGCGTGAGCCCCGCTGCGTGGAAGTTGTGGAGCAGGGGGGCGTTGCGCGAGCCCGGGCAGGTCACCACGTCGGTGAGTCCGTGGGCCAGGAGCAGGGCGGTGAGCTGGTTGAGTGTATGGTGGTCGGAGTACATGCAGCGTCAGTGGGGGTGTAGGGTTATGGGGCTAAGGTCCTTTCTCGGGTTACAAAGGGTTCGGTGATGAGGTGACAAAGTTGCTTATAAGAAGGTTGTGAGGTGTTGTGCTTCGCGCAGGTAAGAGGTGTTGCGTTTTGCGCAGGTCGTGAGGTTTTTAAGTTACGGGCTAAAGTAGCCACTCAAGCAGCAATTTCATAGCCTCATGACCTAATCCCTTATCACCTAATCGTGCTTCAAGCACACCCCTTGGCCAGAAACCCTATAACCTGACAACCTGGGGAGCGAAGCGGCCCACATTCCTCAGGACCGGCTTAGGCGCAGCGCTCACAGTGTGGCGCCCAAGCACAGCGCCATGGTGAGCAGTTTGCGCTGCGTTTCCTCCCATTCCTCCTCCAGCAGGCTTTCGGGCAGAATGCCTCCGCCGGCATAGAGCGTGGCTGACGAATGGGTGAAAGACATGCAGCGGAGCGACACGTAGAGGCTTGTTTCTCCCTGCAGGCCGAGCGGTCCGCAGAAGCCCGAATAGTAGCGGCGCGGGGTGGGCTCGGCTTCGAGTATGGTGTGCATCGCTTCATCGCGGGGCACCCCACACACGGCGGGGGTGGGGTGGAGGCGCTGGAGGAGTGCGGGGACAAGGTCTGGAGTGGGTAGGGAGAAAGAAAAATCCGTGCAGATGTGCTGCACATTGCCCGAGCGGAGCGTGTGAGGCTCCGATTGTATCACGTTTTCTGCCATTCCGCTGAGCTGCTGCGCGATGAAGTCCGCCACGAGCGCTTGCTCCTGTCGGTTTTTCCCGTTCCATCGGGGCACAGTGTGCTCTTCGACAGGCAAAGTGCCTGCGAGAGCCACCGTGCGCCAATGGCCGTGCTCGCCCACGAGCAACGGTTCGGGAGTGGCCACAAGCCACCATCCGGTGGCTTCGGTATGCCATAAGGCCACAAAACTTGCGGGGCGCAACTGGCAGGCGCGGAGAAAGAAGGCTTGCGCCTTGCAAAGTTTTGTTTCCACCCCCAATCTGCGTGAGAGCACCACTTTCTCCACTCGCCCCTCTTGCAGTGCACGCTTGCAGGCTGCAAAAGCGGGAGCATAGTGTTCTCGTTGTGCCGCCTCATCGGTGACAACCGGTTGAGGCGTTGGCAGATGGGATGGGTGGTCCAGCGGGAACGTGGTAACTTCGTCGGGTTCGATGAAGAGCAGTGGGCATTCGGGCGAAACGACAAAAGGCATCACCACGAAGCCTCCCTCGGTGGGGAGCTCTTGGAGCGAAGACAAACGAAGCGGGGCGTTGTGCTGGATGAGCCGCGTGTAGGAACTGCTGTAGGGCGTCCGGTAGCAGACCCACGCGCTGCAGGACTCAGGGATGCAGATTTCGGACATGCAGAAAGGATAGTATTTCTTTTAGATAGGAAAGAGACCTCAAAGGGAAGACACTTTGGGATTAGTGCTGCGCTTCTTGGCGCTTGGCCTCTTCCCAGATTTCATCCATTTCTGCAAGCGTCATGTCCGTGAGTTGTCGGCCTTGTTTGAGGGTGTGCGCTTCCAAGTAGTTGAAGCGGCGAATGAATTTCTGGTTGGTTCGTTCAAGGGCATTGTCGGGATTGATCTTGTAGAGGCGGGCGGCATTGATGAGGCTGAACATGACATCGCCAAACTCGGCTTCGGCCTTGTCCTTGTCCATCTGTTCCACCTCGGCTTCAAACTCGCTGATTTCCTCCTTCACCTTCGCCCACACCTGGGAGCGCTCTTCCCAGTCGAATCCCACATTCCGCACCTTGTCCTGAATGCGGTATGCCTTGATGAGCGAGGGCAGGGCAGCGGGAACGCCGGAGAGCACCGACTTGTTGCCGTCCTTTTCTTTCTGCTTGATGAGTTCCCATTGCTGGATGACCTGCCCGGCGGTCTCCACCTTGCTCGCTTCGCTGCCCTGTGGCGGATAGACGTGGGGATGGCGGAAAATGAGTTTGTCGCAGAGTGCATGGCACACATCGGCCATGTCGAACTGCTCCTTTTCCGAAGCGATTTTGGCGTAGAAGCAAACGTGGAGGAGCACGTCGCCGAGCTCTTTGCAGATATTCTTCGTATCGTTCTGGATGAGCGCATCACAGAGTTCGTAAGTTTCTTCGATGGTGTTGGGGCGCAGGCTTTCGTTGGTCTGCTTGCGGTCCCAGGGGCATTTTTCCCGGAGCGTGTCGAGCACGTCGAGCAGCCTGCCGAAGGCTTCCATTTGCTCTTGTCGAGTGTGCATAGGTAGGTTTGTTATG
Organism: uncultured Bacteroidales bacterium; assembly: GCA_946055515.1. Taxonomy (GTDB): domain Bacteria; phylum Bacteroidota; class Bacteroidia; order Bacteroidales; family Bacteroidaceae; genus Alloprevotella. The sequence goes on along the minus strand of CAMGGA010000001.1, from coordinate 21,071 downwards.
AATTGTGGGCAAAATTACACAATCGGGCAGAAACGTTGCAGGTTTTCCCCTCGCTTTCTAATTTTTCAAGAGGAAATGTAGCAGTTAAGGACGATATGATTACTTTTGCGCATGGAAAAATTCGAAATTTACGTTTTGGGATGTGGCAGTGCGAAGCCCACCATGCGCCACAATCCTTCGTCACAAATAGTCAATCTGCGCGACAAGCTCTTTATGATAGACTGCGGCGAGGGCACGCAGTTGCAGATGCAGCGTGCCCGCCTGAGTTTCTCGCGGCTCAACCATATTTTCCTCAGCCACCTCCACGGTGACCACACCTTCGGCCTCATGGGCCTTCTCTCCACACTGGCGCTCTCGGGCCGAACAGCTCCCATGCACGTCTATGCCCACGCTGAACTGGAGCGCCTCCTGAAGCCCTGGCTTGCATTCTTTTGTGCAGGAAGCACGTTTGAGGTAGTCTTTCATGCCCTTCCGCGTGGCGAAGCTTCCGAACTGATTTTTGAAGACCGTTCGCTCGAAGTGTGGACAGTGCCCTTGCGTCACCGCCTTCCCTGTTGCGGTTTCATTTTTAAGGAAAAGCCCTTGTTGCCCCACATCCGCCGCGACATGATAGATTTTCTGCAAATCCCCTATTACCAAATCAACGCCATCAAGCAGGGCGCAGGCTGGACCACCGAGGAGGGCACTTTCTATCCCCACGAGCGCTTGGTCACGCCCGCAGCCCCGCCACGCACCTATATTTATTGTACCGACACGTGCTTCCTTCCCAAAAATGCGGAGCTTTTCCACGGAGCTGATTTGCTCTATCACGAAGCCACTTTCGGCGAAGAATATGCCGCCCGTGCCGTCGAAACCTTCCACTGCACCGCCCGCCAGGCCGCGCAAATGGCCCAAGCTGCCGAAGTGAAGCGCCTGATGATTGGCCACTTCTCCTCCCGCTACCTCGACGAGCAACCTCTTCTCGAAGATGCACAACAGATTTTCCCCGCAACCATCCTCGCCGCTGAAGGGCTGAAGGTGCAGCTCTGAGGTGGGAGGGGGGGCGGCCGCGTTCTCTACTTGCTTTTACAAAACTTTCAATCGGCTTTTGCCTGATTCTCCTCTTGCTTTTTCGCGCGGTCAGACAAACAAAAAGAAGAGCTACACTCGTGAGAATGTAGCTCTTTGTTGTAGCGCCTACGGGAATCGAACCCGTATACCATGCGTGAGAGGCATGTATCCTAACCATTAGATGAAAGCGCCATGTGCGGAAGCTGGGGGATTCGAACCCCCGGTACGGTAAACCCGTACGTCAGTTTAGCAAACTGGTGGTTTCAGCCACTCACCCAAACTTCCAATCCTTGATGTCTTGTTGCGTTATCTCTCAAACGCGGTGCAAAGGTACATCTTATTTTTATACTTGCAAGCGTTGGAGCTGTTTTTTTTGAGAAAAAGTGCTTATTAGGGCGAATTAGGGCGAATTTTGGGCGAAAATGCCGCTTTGCAGAGGCTGTTCGGCGAAGTTTGGGGCGAATTGAGCAGGAAAACAGCAAGACCCTCCGAAGGCTCTTGCGAAGAGGCCGGTCCGGAGGGTCTTGTATGTTTGTGTGGAGCGAAGCGGGGGAATGCAGGGTCAGTGCTCGTTCAGGTGGCGAACGATACCGTTGCGTGCATCCTTGATGAAGTCGAGGATTTTGTGGATTTCGTCGCTCATGGGGATTTGTTCGGGAATCTTGATAACGGCATCCTGAAGGCTGAAGTTACCCGTGTAGATGATACGGTAGGTGTTGGCGATGTGGCGCAACACGCGTTCCGAAGCATTCAGGTGCTTCAGCACCACGGCGTTCACACCATGGTAGGCAGCGGGGTTTCCGCCGAGGATGATGTAGGGAGGTACGTCCTTGGCCACGCGGCAGCCGCTCTGTACGAGCGAGTAGCGGCCCACGCGGGACTGCTGCTGGATCACTACGCCGTTGCTGAGGATGGAGCCCTCATGGATTTCGCAGTCACCGGCCACACAGCTTCCGATGCCGAGCACGCACTTGTCGAAGATGTGCGCGTCGTGGCAGATGTGTACGCGGTCCATGATGAAGTTGCCGTTGTCGATGCGGGTAGCCTTGTCGGGGTAAGTGCTGCCTGCAATGACCACGTTTTCGCGGATGTGGTTGTCATTGCCGATCACCACGTGTGTGGGCTGGCCCTCTACGTAGTGGAAGTCCTGCGGTGTGGCACCGATTACAGCGTTTTGAAACACCTTGTTGCCCGAGCCCATCGTCGTACCTTTCAGAATGCTGGCGTGCGGGTAGATTACGCAGTTGTCGCCGATGACCACGTCTGCCTCGATGTAGGCGAAGGGGCCGACTTCAACGTTCTTGCCCAGCTTGGCAGCAGGGTCAACGTATGCTAAAGGAGAAATCATCTTGAAGGAATGTTTGGGGGTATGGAACAAATGTTTCTTTCACTCTTTCCTGTGAGCAAAGGCCCGGGGGAAGAGTGAAAGAAGCAGATAGATAATGTTTTACTTTTCGCGTCCGCCGCCGAGTGCCTGATAGAGGCTGATGGCCGCCTGCACCTTGTCGAACTTATCCTGGATGAGGTTCAGTTGGGCTTGGATGAGGCTCTGTTGTGCGGTGAGGATTTCGAGGTAAGTCGTGCTGCTGCTGCGCTGGAAAAGTTCCTGTGTGTTGGCCAGCGTGGAAGTCAAGGTTTCCACCTGCTTCTGGCGCAGCACCTGGCGGGCTTGGGCAGCCTGGAAGTCAGTGATGGCGTTGCTCACCTCCTTGCCTGCATCGAGCAGCGTCTGCTGGAATTTCAACTGCACGTTCTCATATTCCAGCTGCGAAACCTTCAGGTTTGCCTGCAGTCGTCCATTCATGAAGATGGGTTGCGTGAGTGAGGCGAAGGCAGAGGACAGAATCTTTCCCGGGTTCACGATGATGCCGGCGTTGTTCGTCCATGCAGCCTCGGCACCGATGGTGAGCGAGGGGTAGAAGGCCGCTTTGGCTTCGTTGATGTTGTAGAAAGCCTTGGCCAGCTGGAGTTCGGCGGCATGCACGTCGGGACGGTTTGCCAGCAGCTGGAGGGGAATACCCGTTGAATAGTTCGTGGGGAAGCTGTCCGCGTTGAACTGTCCGCGGGCGATGGCATGGGGTGCTTCGTGGAGCAGTGTGCAGAGTGCATTCTCCGTCTGCGTGATGTTCTGGCGCAGAGTCGGGAGCGTGCTTTGCAGGTTGTAGTAGTTCGCCTTGGTCTGTCCCACTGCAGCCTCGTTGGTCATGGCCGCCGTTTTCATCAGTTCCATCACGCGTACGTTTTCAGCCCATATTTCCACGGTGTTTTCCGTGGTTTTCAGCTGTTCGTCGAGCATTTGGAGCGTATAGTAGAGGTTGGCCACGGCGGCGATGATGGCCGTGCGTCCCGCCTGTTTGGCCGCTTTGGCCATTTCCAGCGACATTTCGCTGGCCTTCTTCGTGTTGCGGAGCGAGCCGAACGAACCGATTTGCCAGGTAGCGTCGAGCGGGAAACTGTAGGTCTTCGTAGCCTTGCCGAAATCCCAGCTCGAAATCGTACCCTTTCCTCCGAGCGTCAGCGAGGGGAAGTAGGCGAGGCGGCTCACCTTCAGTCCAGCCTCCGCCTGTTGGATGGTCAGGTCTGCGCTGCGGAGGTCCGTGTTGTTGGCCAGCGCTTTAGAGATCAGGTCCTGCAAGAGCGGGTCTGTAAACACCTCCTGCCAGGGCGTGTTGCCGAAGTTTGTCGTGTCGGCCACTGCTGCCATCTGTGCCGAGTCGTTCCGGTAAAGGTTTTCCAAGCCCTTTTCGATGCTTTCGGGGCGTTCGTAGTTGCTATAGAGGTGGCAACTTGTCAGCAGGGCGGAACAACCTATTATATAAAGGAAATTTTTCATTGAGAAAAAGCTTTGAATTTGAGGTAGGTAATGAGGTTAAGCGGATTAACCTCATTACCGGGCACGTCGTGCCAATACCTTTTATTTGGTGTACTGTGCAAGGTCTGAGTCAGCCTCAGTCGACTCGATATCCTCCCAGGTCATCGGCTTCACCTTCTCCTGCAGCGACTGGAAGATCACGAAGAGAACGGGCACGATGAAAATCTGGAAAATCATACCGATAAGCATACCGCCGATAGCCGTCGTACCGAGCGAGCGGTTACCGTTGGCACCTACGCCGAAGGCGAACATCATCGGGAGCAGACCGATAATCATGGCGAGAGAGGTCATGAGGATAGGACGCAGACGGGCACCGGCACCGAGCACGGCGGCCCAGGAGATACTCATGCCCATCTTGCGGCGGTCGAGGGCGAACTCAACGATAAGGATAGCGTTCTTGGCCAGAAGACCCATCAACATGATCAATGCAATCTGCACGTAGATATTGTTGGACGCGCTGCCGAAAATCATGTTGAAGAACTGTCCCACACCGCCGGGGATGAGGCTCAGGCTACCCATACCCTGGATGAAGAGGAAGGAGCCGGCCAAGCCGAAGGGCACGGAGAGCAACACGGCGAAGGGCAGCAGGTAGCTCTCGTACTGGGCGGAGAGGAGGAGGTAGATGAAGACGAAGCAGAGGATGAACACCATGGCTGTGGTGCTGCCTGCGCTCGACTGTTCCTCGCGCGACTGTCCCGAGAACTCGAACGAGTAGCCCTGGGGCAGCGTCTGTGCGGCCACTTCTTCGATGGCCTTGATGGCCTGGCCCGAGGTGTAGCCCGAAGCCGGGTTACCGTTCACGTCCATGGAGGTGTACATGTTGAAGCGGTTGATGTTGTCCGGACCAAAGCTGGGCTTGATGGACATGAACTCCGTGATGGGAGCCATTTCCGCGCCGTTGCGCACCTTGATCTTGTAGAGGCTCTCGAAGTTGGCGCGTTCGCTGCGCTCGCCCTGGATCATCACGCGGTAAATCTTACCGAAGCGGTTGAAGTTGGACGAGTAGAGACCGCCATAGTAGCCCTGGAGCGTGGAGAGAATGTCGGAGGGCGAGATGCCGGCGCGCTTACACTTGGCAGCGTCGATGTCGATGATATACTGCGGGAAGTTCGGGTTGAAGTTCGTCTGTGCCGATTCGATTTCGGGTCGCTTCACGAGTTCGGCCAGGAAGTTCTTGCTGATGTCGTAGAACTTGTTCAGGTCACCACCCGTACGGTCCTGCAGGTTGAACGTAAAGCCGTTCGTTGCACCGTAACCTGTAATCATAGGTGGCTGGAAGAAGAGTACCTGTGCATCCTTGAACACATCGCGCGAGCGGAGGTAGAGATTGGCGAAGATGAGCGTCGAACTTTCCATCATGGTGCGTTCCTCCCAGTCCTTCAGCTTGATGATGAACGAACCGTAGGAAGGACCTTGTCCACCGATGAAGCTGTAACCCGAGATGATGGTGCTCTGCTCCACGGCAGGCACTGAGCGGACCAGGCTGTCCACACGGATCATGAAGGCTTCGGTGCGGTCCTGCGAAGTGCCCGGGGGCATCGTCACGACACCCATGATGGTACCCGTGTCTTCGTTCGGCACCATGGCCGTCGGCGTGATGTTCATGAGCCAGATGAGCAGGGCGATGGAACCGCCCGTAAGGCCCAGGGAGAGGATGGGGCGCTGGATGAAGGAAAGGACTGCCTTCTTGTAGCGCTGGAGAATGCGTTCGTAAGAGTTGTTGAACGAGTTCATGAATTTCTTCGTCGACAGACCGATGAGGCCGAGCACGGCGAAGATGGTGAAGATGCTTGCGATGATGGGGTGCGACTCGAAGCTGAAGGCACCGAAAATCATGCCGAGGATGGCCACGGTCACCAGGATGAGCGTGACGCTCGGGTGGAGCAGGCGGCCGATGGCTTCCACGTAGCGCTGCACGAAGGTCTGTCCGGCAGCCTTGTAGGCGGTGCCCATGCGTTCCTTGAGCGAAGCCTCGTGTTCGTCATCCTTCTTGTGGGGTTTCAGCAGGATGGCACAGAGGGCGGGCGAGAGGGTCAAGGCGTTGATGGCCGAGAAGCCGATGGCGATGGCCATGGTCAGACCGAACTGGCGGTAGAACGTACCGGCCGTACCCGACATGAAGCTCACCGGGATGAACACGGCCATCATGACGAGCGTAATCGAAACGATAGCGCCGCCGAGTTCGCTCATGGCGTCGATAGAAGCCTTGCGCGAAGAGGTATAGCCCTGGTCGAGTTTTGCGTGGACGCCTTCCACCACCACGATGGCGTCGTCCACCACAATCGCGATGGCAAGCACCATGGCCGAGAGGGTCAGCAGGTTGATGGAGAAGCCGATGAGGTAGAGCACGAAGAACGTACCCACGAGGGCCACGGGGATGGCGATGGCGGGGATGAGCGTACTGCGGAAGTCCTGCAAGAAGAGGAACACCACGATGAACACGAGGATGAAAGCCTCGATAAGCGTCTTGATTACTTCGTGGATGGAGGCGAAGAGGAAGTCGTTCACGCTCTGTGCCACCTTGATTTCCAGACCTTCGGGGAGGTCCTTTTCGCATTCTGCGAGCAGTGCTTCCACGTCCTTTACAATCTGCGTAGCGTTGGAGCCGGCAATCTGCATCACGATACACGACACGGAGCGGTGGCCGTTCACGCGGCCCGAGAAGGAGTAGGTCGTACGGCCGAGTTCGACGCGGGCCACGTCCTTCACGCGGATTACGTTGCCGTCGGGCGTGGAGCGGATCACCATGTTCTCAAACTCCGAAGCCTCGCTGAGGCGGCCCTTGTAGCGGAGCGTGTATTGGAAGGTCTGGTTTTCGCGTTCACCGATGTTACCCGGTGCAGCCTCGATGTTCTGTTCGGCGAGTACGCCCGAGATGTCCGAGGGCACGAGGTGGTGTTCGGCCATCTTTTCGGGGTCGAGCCAGATGCGCATGGAGTAGTCGGCACCCATCACCATGGCGTCGCCCACACCCTTCACGCGCTGCACCTGGGGAATGATGTTGATTTTCGCGTAGTTCTCGATGAAGTCCGGTTCGTACTTGTCCGAAGCGTCCACAACGGAGAAAATCACGAGCATGGAGCTCTGGCGCTTCTCCGTAACCACACCGATGCGGGTTACTTCCGAGGGGAGCAGACCCTGTGCCTTCGAAACGCGGTTCTGCACGTTCACGGCGGCCATGTTGGGGTCGGTGCCCTGCTTGAAGGTGATTTCGATGGTAGCGTCACCCGTGTTGGTGGCGGTGGACGACATGTAGTCCATGTTTTCCACACCGTTCACCTGCTCCTCGATGGGGGCAATCACGGAGTTCAGCACAGTCTGGGCATTGGCACCCGTGTACGAGGTGCTAATCTCTACCGTCGGCGGTGCAATGTCGGGGTACTGCGTAATGGGGAGCGAAACCAAGCCCAGCACACCCAGGATGACGATTACCACTGAAATCACAGTGGAGAGCACCGGGCGGTTAATAAATCTATCTAATTGCATGGAACTTTTCTTTTAGACCATTAAAGTTATAAACGTCTTGTGCTTTCGGCTTAGTCCTGGCCGGGCATTTTGCCGTCCTTCAGTGCCTGCTTGGCCTTCTGTTCGGCGGCGGCAGCCTGCTGGGGCGTGATGGGGTTGATTTGCATGTCGTTCTTCAGCTTGTTCACGCCGTCCACAACCACGCGTTCGCCGACCTTCAAACCGTTGGTTACCACGTAGTTCTGTCCGTCGTGCTGAACGAGTACTTCAATCTCGCGGCTGGCCACCTTGTTGCCGGCGCCCACTACGTAGACAAACTTCTTGTTCTGGATTTCGAAGGTAGCCTTCTGGGGAATGAGGAGGGCATCCTTCTGGTTTACGGGCACGAGGATGGAGCCTGTACCGCCCGAGCGGAGCAGGTGGGCCGCATTGTCGAAGGTGGCCCGCATCTGCACGGAGCCCGTGTTCTGGTCAATCACGCCGCTCACGGTGCTCACCACGCCGCTCTGGTTGTATTCCGTGCCGTCGGTCAGCACGAGCTTCACGGGCGGCATCTTGGCGATGGCTGCGCTGAGGCCGCCTTCTTCGCGGGTCAAGGCGAGGAGCTGCTTTTCCGTCATGGAGAAATACACGTACATCTTGTTGATGCTCGAAACCGTGGTGAGCGGCTGTGCGTTGGAAGCGCTCACGAGGCTACCCACACGGTAGGGGATAGTGCCGACCACACCGTCGGAGGGGCTCGTCACCGTACACCAGCGGAGGTTGTCCTGTGCGCTCTGGAGCTGTGCTTCGGCGGCTGCGAGCTGTGCTTCGTAGCTTTCGAGCGTGTTCTTGGCCATCTGGAGGTCGTAGCTCGAAATAATTTTCTGGTCGAAGAGGGCCTGCTTGTTTTCTACGGTCAGTTTTTGCGTGGCGATGTTGGCCTTGCATACCCTCACTTGGGCGCGGGCGGCGTTCACGGCGGCCTGGTACTGTTCGGAGTCAATCAGGAAGAGCGGTTGGCCTTGGCGTACCGTTGCGCCTTCGTCCACGAGCAGCTTCGTCAGGTAGCCCGACACTTTCGGACGGATTTCGATGTCCTGCATACCCTTGATGGTGGCGGGGTAGGAGGTTTCCAGTTGCGCTTCGGCGGGAGCGAGAGTCACCACGGCGAAGTCGTTGTTAGCTTCGGGCGTTTGCTGCGATTTGCTACCGCAGGCAGTGAGCAGCGCCACGGAGAGCATCCATAAAGCGATTTTCTTCATGAGTTGTGAAAGTTTATGATGTTTTGTTTGTTCGTGCAAGGCCATGCCGCCCCCGTAGAGAGGCGCGCGTGTGTGCATGTTATTATAAAGCGGTGCAAAAGTAATTCATAGAAACTATTTTGCGGCTACGGGTTTCTTGAAAAATGAAATGCTTAAGTTTTTTTAGGAGAAACAATCGGTTTATCGTTCATTTTGATAGATGAACCGTGCAACCGTGCATGGAGAGTGTGGGGGTGGGAGTTGCAGAGTTGGGCGTGGAGAGGGTTGCCGGCCAATGGATGCCACTGCCGTTTTCCCGTTGTTCGCGTTCCCTTCAAGCTCCTTCCTCGGCCCAACGGCCCCTTCGGGTCAGCGGATGTAGAAGTTGCACTTCCGTTCCTCGCCGATGGTAGTTTCCGGACCGTGGCCGGGCAGCACGCGTACCTCCTCGGGCAGTGTCAGCACCCTGTCGCGGAGCGCGCCGACGAGTTGCGCCTCGTTGCCCCCGGGCAGGTCGCAGCGGCCGATGGAGTGGCGGAAGAGGCTGTCGCCGCTGAAGAGCACGCCGGCCTTTTCCACGTAGAAGCATACGCCGCCGGGCGTGTGGCCCGGGGTGGGGATGACCTTAACCTCCAGTCCACCCACGCGGAGCACCGCGTCCGGGGCAAAATACTGCACGTTGTCGGTCAGTTCGAGAGGTATTTCGCGATGGAGAAACGCCTTCAGCTGCTCGGGAGCCGCCTCGTAGGTCTCGCGTTCGTCGCGGCAGAGCATCAGCGGCACGTTGTACTTGCGGACCATGGCCGCCGTGCCCCAGATGTGGTCGAAGTGCGCGTGCGTGTTCAGCAGGCAGGCGAGGTGCAGGCCTTCCCGCTCCATCGTTTCCTCTATGGGTTTCAGTTCGTTGGCGTAGAAAGCCCCGCAGTCCACGAGCGCGGCTTCCTTCGTCTCGTCCCAGAAGAGATAGCAGTTCTCTTCTATCATGTTTACCACGAAGTGTCTCGTTTCCATATCGTTAGAGTGTGATGTAAATAGCCTTTTTGGTTTCGAAGAAGGGTTCTTCAAAGAACTGGCTGAGGTCCCATTGGTCGCAGCGGCTGCCGAAGGGTCGCAATTCCTCCTCGAGGTCGCCGCCCTTGAGGCACAGGAGTCCGTTGGGCAGGGCATTGTGCTGCTCGTGGTGGACGTTTTTGCGGATGAGTTTCACCAGTTCCGGTGCCGTCATCACCGCGCGGCTCACCACATAGTCGTAGCGGGCGCGTTCCTCCACCACGTTGCGGTGTTCGCAAGCCACGTTCTCCAGCCCGATGGCCTCCGCCACCGCCTGTGCCACCTTCACTTTCTTCCCGATGCTGTCAATCAGCTTGAACTCCGTCTCGGGGAAGAGTATGGCCAGGGGGATGCCCGGGAAACCGCCGCCCGTGCCGATGTCGAGCACGCGGGTGCCGGGCTTGAAGCGGATGATGCGGGCGATGCCTAAGGAGTGGAGCACATGGTGCTCGTAGAGGTTGTCGATGTCTTTTCTGGAAATCACGTTGATCTTGGCGTTCCAGTCGCGGTAGAGCGCCTCGAGCTGTTCCACCTGGGTGCGTTGCTTTTCCGTGAGGTTCGGAAAATACTTGAATATGATGTCTGCTGGCATAGTCATAAGGGAAATGGGAGGCGGGCCGGCCCGCCTTCGGGCCGTGTGCCAGAAGGCACGGAAGTCCTCGGTCCGCAGCGGTAGCCCGAGGTGCAAAAGTACGTTTTATTATTCATTTCTGCAAATGCGCGGGCCGTCCGAGGCCGCATTTTTCTTGTTTCGCGTGGGGCGCTGCTGGCCTCTTGGGCCTCTTGGGGCAAGGGATTGCCAGTAAAAGATAGGGGTAAGGCCCATTTTGTCGGGGCAAAATTTGTACAAACCCCGAAAATCCCTACATTTGCCCCATGCAACACAACGTCCTCCTCAGTTTTCCCCTGCTCCTCGTGCCTCAGGCCGCGGGAGCCCAGGCAGACAGCCGCCCCAATGTCCTCTTCATCCTCTGCGACGACATGGGCTACGGCGACCTCGGCTGCTACGGACAGCCCTTCATAGCCACGCCCCACATCGACCGCATGGCCGCCGAAGGCATGCGCTTCACCCAGGCCTACGCGGGCAGTCCCGTGAGCGCCCCCTCGCGGGCCACGCTCATGACGGGGCAACACACGGGCCACACCCACGTGCGGGGCAACAAGGAGTATTGGCAGGGACGGCCGCAGGTGCAGTACGGCGTCACGCAGGAGCCCGACCGCGTGGGGCAGGAGCCCTACGACGACCGCCACGTCATCCTCCCCGAAATCTTCAAGGCCAATGGCTATGCCACGGGCATGTTCGGCAAGTGGGCCGGCGGCTACGAAGGCTCCCGCTCCACGCCCGACAAACGCGGGGTGGACGAGTACTACGGCTACCTCTGCCAGTACATGGCCCACCGCTATTATCCCAACTTCCTCAACCGCTTCAGCCGCTCGGCGGGCGACACGGCCGTGGTGCGCGTGGTGCTGGAGGAGAATGTCCGCCACGGCGACGGTCCCACCGACCCCGACTATGCCCTGCGCACCCAGTATTCGGGCGACCTCATCCACCGCGAGGCGCTCCGCTGGCTCGACCGCCAGCGCCCGGGCCAACCTTTCTACGGCTTCTTCACCTACACGCTGCCGCACGCCGAACTCTACCAGCCGGACGACTCCATCCTACAGTCTTACAAGGAGAAGTTCTGCCACGACAAGTCGTTCCGCGGGGTGGGCCGCTACCACGCCACCGAAAACGTTCATGCGCAGTTTGCGGCGATGATTACGCGTCTCGACGCCTACGTCGGGGAAATCATGGACAAACTGAAGGAGCGCGGAGTGGACGAAAACACCATTCTCATCTTTTCGTCGGACAACGGGCCGCACGAGGAGGGTGGGGCAGACCCCGCTTTCTTCGGCCGCGACGGCAAGCTGAAGGGATTGAAGCGCTCTTGCCACGAAGGGGGCATCCGTGTGCCCTTCATCGTGCGCTGGCCGGGCCACGTGGAGGCGGGCGCGGTCAATGACCACCAGTTGGCTTTCTACGACATCATGCCCACGTTCTGCGACCTCGTCGGTCAGGAGAACTATGTGGAGGCTTTCTCGTCCCGGGGTGATGCGCCCGACTATTTCGACGGCATTTCCTTCGCTCCCACGCTTCTGGGGAACGACGAAGCGCAGCAGCGCCACGATTTCCTCTATTGGGAATTTCACGAAACGAACCAGATGGCCGTGCGGCGCGGCGACTGGAAACTGTACGTCAGCAAGGGGCTGTGCCAGCTCTTCAACCTCGTCACGGACATCCACGAGGACCACGACCTCTCGGCCGAACGGCCTGACATTGTGGCGGAACTGAAGGAAATCATCTGGCGTGAACACACGCCCTCGCCCGTTCCGATGTTCAACTCCGTCACCCTTCCCGAACGCTGACGGCAGCTCCTCGCGCCCCGCGGCCTCTCCGTTCCGCACCTCCGCCTCCCCCGTTCCTCACCCCCGCTGATTGGTTTTTCAATCCCAGGCTTTCGCCGCTCAAAGCCGCTGATTGAAAAACCAGTCGGCGGCTTTGTTCTGCCCGCAGCGCACTGCCCCGATTTTCCGCCCCAAGTCGCCTCGTTTTTCCCTCTATATATACGTATTTTAATTCCCCGAAAAACCCTTCAACCTTTCAGCCCTCTTTCGTAACCTGTTGTAAATCAGTGCAAAAGGGGCTGAAAGGTTTGAAAATCAAACCTTTCAGCAGGGTTCAGCCGCGCGCCCCCTTGCAGCGCATCCACTGTCAACCATCTTTTGCCATCCCCAATCAAGTCTTCAGCAAGCCGAAAACCACCCTCTTCCGCCCAACCAGTTGCCAACCGCCGCTGAAGGGTTTGAAAGGTTTGAAAAACAAACCTTTCAGCCTATTTTTCTATGAAAATCAGCATAGAAAGAAAGGACGCTGAAAGGTTGAAACATTTTTCGAAGAGTTAAATTGCGTATATATAGAGCTTGTCTTGGGTGCTCATTCCTCCGCAAGCGTAAGCGGTCTTTTCCAACTATTATCTTTCCTTGCATCGCTTTCCTTGATAATGGCACTCATTGCCAATTGTCGGGGCAACAAAAAGGCAATGATGTTCTTGCGGAAACAGCAGCGGAAACCATTCTCGAAAAGAATAGCAGCAATATGGTGAAAACATTATTCGAGCATAGATGTTTTGAGTCGCTATCTCTGCTTTACCCAGATAGACAGTGCTCTGAAAGTATACCATTACAGACACACTTATTACAAAAATCCAAAAGAAAATCAATAGAAGACCAAGAGAAAAACTCAATTTCTCAACGCCAGTGAAGGAATTCTTCAAACATTATTCTTAATATTGCACTTGCTTGTTGACTCTATACGTTTTGTCGGCTATCTATCAGTTGTTTGAGATACCTGTCTCTTTTGATTCCTTTCATATCGTTCCTAAATTCTGCCACTGTTGGCACTTTTTGGTAATGCGAAAATAATAAGATTTGCTTAATCTACTAAATATTTGTGGCTAAAATGCGTCAATAGTGGCATTTTTAGTCGTATCAACAGATAAAACAAGCAATTTCAGTACAGAGTTTGAGATAGAAGTCTTCAAAGGCCCGAATTACGTATCAACTTTTATCGTAACCGTGGTTGTCAGTTTTGCGTTTTCTTTAAATATTTTGCGGTTATTAATCATTTTATCCACAATTTGAATATATGGCAAAAAGCAGTACCTTTGTACTCGAATATACATTATATATAATATGGACAGTAAGCATCTCAATCGAATCAAGGTCGTTTTAGCCGAGAAAGAAAAGACTAACAAGTGGTTGGCTGAGCAATTAAGAAAAGACCAAGCTACCATTTCCAAGTGGGTGACGAATACAACGCAACCTAATTTGGAGATGCTGTTGCAAATTGCAAAAGTACTGGAAGTAAATATTAATGAATTAGTACGTCCTTTGTAATAATGGCAAACGTAAAAAACGGATCATTCAGAGAGAGTATCATTGACAGGTGTCTCCAAAGTAGAAGGGGCTATTCTACTCAGGAGATATTTGACAGATGCAATGATGCCTTAGAACGACGTGGCGAGATGCCTATCAGTGCTCTGAACACCATTCGCAACGACATCTTATCCATCGAGAACCGTTGGCATATTGTGGTGGAACAGATTCGAAGTGGGCGTGAAATCAGGTATCGCTATGCAGACCCGCACTTCTCTATTTTTAACACGCCGCTGAATGAAGAAGAGATAGCCCAACTTTCTCAGTCCGTTTCCATGCTTCGCCGTTTCGAGGGTATGCCGGGCTTTGAATGGGTCGAAGAAATGAGTGCCCATCTTCAAGAAACTGTCAGTACCAAACCAGAACCAGTCATTGGCTTTGATGAGAACAAGGAACTGAAAGGCATGTCTTTCTTTACGCCATTGTTCAAGGCCATTTCAGAAAAGAAAGCTATCAAGATTATTTACCATACATATAGGAATAATAAGGTGATAGAGGGTGTTGTTCATCCTTACTACCTTAAAGAGTATAATCAAAGATGGTTCCTATTCGCCCTTAATGACGAGTACAAGAACTTGTCTATCTATGCACTTGACCGTATTGAGGCGGTGGGGAAGTCTTCTGCCAAATTCATTCCCAATACAGATATTGATTTCTCACATTACTTCGATAACGTAATTGGTGTTAGTGTCAAGTCAGATGAATCTCCACAGACCGTAAAAATATGGGTTGATAAGGAGCAGCTGCCTTACACCCTTTCAAAACCTCTCCACAAATCACAGACTGTGATTGAAGAGAATGAAGACGGTAGTGCTATTATAGCGATTAAAGTAATACCGAACTTCGAGTTGGAACAGTTGCTTCTTTCCTTCGGAGAACGATTTGAAATACTGTCTCCAGCCTCACTGAGAAAGAAAATTTCAGCAAGAATCAAAAATAATCTCGAAAAATATCAATAGGTTCAGATAGATTGAATGTATAGGCACTAACTTTGCACCCAGAAATTAAAAAATGTCAGATATGAACACTATAGGATTCAACAATTTTCGACGCTTTGCCACGTTCCCAGAAATGGATTTAGGAGACATTACTCTCCTTGTTGGTGGCAACAATTCAGGTAAGTCCACCTTGGTAAAAGCACTCTTGCTTTGTGTTGACAATCTGAAGTTGATGTCTTCATACACGAAGACAAACATCTTCGAGTTTGGTGCTCCTAAGTTCCGCTTTGATGCTAACGAATGGCATGACGTGAAGATAAAGACATTCTCACGCGCCATACACAACAAGCCTGTGCCCGTAATTGACCTGGGCAGTGACGAAGAGAAGACTGAACTTCCAAGCGAAATGCGTTTTGTCTTTACCATTGGTTCGTTCCGATTCGTTTTCGATGTCTATGGCGAGCGCGATGGCGATGAGGTAACGGGAGAAGTTTCTTATATATCCATCGAAGACCGTGGGAACATGGTAAAGTACGATGTGTCCTTCAAGTCGCACGTTATGTGGTATTCTGTGTTGGGCTCTACCTCCGAACGCGAAACACTTATCAAGCGTCTCTATCGTGACTACAAGTCTGCAAAAGAGGAATTGGAGAAGCTTTCTGACGAAGGAAGCGACATTGCAGCCATTTCTTCACAAAGTGAGAAGGTTGCCTCGCTGGAAAAACGCATCGAGGAGTTTGTTAACCCCGATGACAATGAATTGCCAGAGGATTTTGACTATGAGCAGGCTCTTCGTCAGCAATTCCGCAATTTCCATGCCCATGAATATACCACAACTTCATGGTACGACCTCCCATTGGAATTCTATTATAGCCAACTGAATGGCAACCTTCTCGTAGATCTCATTGGCAACTTTATCCAGTTTGCCAAAAATCCAGGTGCAGCAGCTCCAAAGGATATTGAAGACCCGAATGAATATGGAGCTGCCATGCAAGAATACATGCGCATAAAAGCTGCCCGCAAAGATTTGCTGCAGGAGGAAGACAAAATGCGCAAGTCGCAGGAAGATTTGAAAGCACTCCTCAACAGCTTCAAAATTGAGTATATTACGGCACATGCAGCTAACCAGAATACCATCTATAATACGGCTGACCGCAACGATTACATTGCACAAACAGTACACGGTTTTGTGCGTGCTCAGATTGCCCGTGGACAGAAAGAATATACTTTTGTAACTGACTGGATGCGCAAACTCGGGGTCGGTCACGATTTCGACGTAATCTCCATCGATGGCGAAGCCTATAGAGTGAAGATAAAGGATGAAGACAACTCAACTGTCAACCTTGCCGACAAAGGTATGGGTTCTATCCAACTTATGATACTCCTTCTGCGCCTCGCCACAATACTCCGTGAGTATGAGCCACAGAACATTGTAGCTCTGAGGGAGTTGTGCTGTCCTACCATCATCATTGAAGAACCCGAGCAGAATCTTCACCCAAAGGTGCAGAGCCAGCTTGCTGATCTGTTTTTGTATCTCAATAAAGAGTATCATTGCAAGTTTGTTGTAGAAACTCACTCTGAATACTTGATTCGTAAAACGCAGGTTCTCGTATCAAAAGAAAACTATGAAGACAATTCTTCTATGAAGGAGAATAATCCATTCATGGTATATTACTTTGATGGAGAAAATGAAAAGAAACCTTACTATCCAATGGAGTATCGCACGGATGGCAATTTTTCGAATGAATTTGGCACAGGTTTCTTTGATGCTGCAACAAAACTTTTATACGAAATTCTTTAATATGCATTTATATATTGATAAGGAAAATGTTGAGTCTTTGGTAAAAGGCAGGAAGGATAATCTTGCTCTTTATACTGACATGTCTAATTATATCAAAAAGGGGATGATGGTTCAATATAATTTCTCTAAAGATGAACTTTTAAAGAACCAATATCTTCAAGCTTGGTTTGCAACGGTTTCTGGTGATGGAGTTAAATCAAAGCCAGAGTTCTGTCCTCCTAAAGATGTTTTCCCAAGCAATCGACCAGTAAAATCGAATTTCTTAAACAACCAACATTTAGATGCTTACCGATCCATCTATCTTCTGTGTATGGATAATAACATTTCCAAATCAATACAGGACAAACAATGCGTTCTTATTGGTAATGTAGGTGAGGAATATAATGTAATAGAAAAACTGTCATTGTTGGATGACAAGGAGATACTGACAAATAGCATAGGCTCATGGAATGAATATTGTCCGAAACTTCCGTTGACGGATATCATTCTTTGTGATGAACACTATTTCAATGACAAATATGTGTACAAGAAGAATCAAAACGAAATACTAACTTCGCTTTGTCAAACACCCAAGAGTCAGATTAACATTGTTATTATAACTAAAGAGGGAGAAATTGACACTACTATAGATATTGAAGAAGAATGTAAGAATATAAAGAATCAGATATCTTCAATCTCAGGTATTTCAAAAGGGAAATGTAAAGTGACAGTTTTGACGACTCGTAAAACTCATAGTCGTCATCTAATCACGAACTATTTTCGAATAGTGCATACAAGTTGTTTCCACTTAATAGACAATGGACTTAAGGATGATGTCAACACGGATATAGCCTCTTGTACAAGTGCAAGCGCAAATTCGGTTACTGATGGGTTAATAAAACTATTTCAATCTGTTGCAGATTCTCCTGTCCAATCTTTTGGAGATAAATTTTCAAATTTTCTCACGTTTCCTCAATAGACTCATTTAGATTGAACCTATAGTATATAACTTTGCACTCGAAAACAGAAGTATATGGCACAATATAGTAATTTACACCGACCGGATGTGGGCTTCGTCTGGAATATCACGGACATCGTGCTCCGCGATACTTTCAAGAAAAGTGAGATTGGAGACGTAATCTTGCCTTTCGTGTTGCTCCGTCGTATCGACTGCATCTTGGAGCCTGTCAATGAGAAGGTGCGTAATCAGTACAACCTGCTCAAAGACAAGATAACGATGGATAAACTTGATCCTGCTCTCCGAAAGATTGCAGGACATAAGTTCTACAATATATCACGTCATTCGTTGATGTCATTGCTCGACGATGCCAAGAATATCTCGATGAACTTCAGCAACTATATGTCGGGATTTAACTCTGAGGTAACAACCATCTTTGAGAACTTCCAGTTTGACAAGGTTGTGGTGCGCCTCACACGCAATAATCTCCTTTATCGTATGATTCAGGAGATAACACAACTCGACTTCTCGCTTGAAGCCGTTGATAACCACGACATGGGCTATGTTTTTGAGGAACTCATCCGCATTGCCAACGACCAAAGTAATGAGCAGGCTGGTGAACACTTCACACCACGCGATGTAATCCGCATGATGTCTGCCATACTTTTCACCCCTGATACAGACAGTCTTCGTCATAGTGGCATCATCCGTTCTATCTATGACCCCGCTTGCGGCACGGGCGGTATGGTCAATGTAAGCAAGCGCTACATTCTTGAAGAGATTTGCAAGGATAGCGAAAAGCCTACCATCATGACCTATGGCCAGGAACTGAATGAACAGTCCTATGCCATTGCAAAGAGTGAAGCTCTTGTTTCAGGAGAGAATGCTGACAATATCAAGTTAGGCAACTCGTTCACACAAGATCAGTTTGCCACCAAGCGTTTTCATTATATTATGGCCAATCCGCCATACGGTGTAACATGGAAGAAAGACCAGGAGTTTATCATCAATGAAAGTCTGAATCCTGATGGTCGTTTTACCGCAGGAACTCCGCGTACAAGCGATGGTCAGTTACTGTTTGTGCAGCATATGTTGTCGAAGATGGAACCCGACGGCAGCCGTGTTGGTGTCGTAACCAATGGTTCTCCGCTTTTTTCAGGAGGTGCAGGTTCAGGTGAGAGCAATATCCGTAAGTGGATGATTGAGAACGACTGGCTGGAGTGTATCATTGCATTGCCTAAGGATCTATTTTACAACACAGGTATTTATACCTATATCTGGTTCTTCACCAATAAGAAAAAGGTGGAGCGCATTGGCAAGGTGCAGCTCATCAACGCCGTTGATTTCTGTAAACCATCAACACCGAGTCTGGGCAACAAACGCAATGATATTTTGGAGGAGCATATCCAGAATGTCCTGCAAATATATCTCGACTTCAAAGAAAATGAGTTCTGCAAGATCATGTCGAACAGCGACTTTGGTCAATATGAGTTGACCATAGAACAACCTATGCGCGATGAGAATGGCATCGTGGTGAAACGTGCAGGAAAGAAGGTGCCTGACACCAAGAAACGTGATACTGAGAAAGTGCCTCTCGATTGCAATGTGAAGCAATATTTCGCCGAGGAGGTACTGCCACACATTGACCCCGAATCGTGGATAGACTTTACACGCACTCGCACGAGCTATGAAATCAACTTTACCAAGTATTTCTATAAATTCGAGAAAAAAGGAGACTTGAATGCTCTGAAAGAGGCAATTCAAAATAGAGAACAAACTATTTTGAAACTGGTTAATTCAATTTTTGAAGATTAACGGATGAAGAGATACGAAACATATAAGGATAGTGGAATTCAGTGGGTTGGAGAAATTCCATCTCACTGGGAAATCGTTAAGTTGAGATATACAGGGACGTTCGAAAATGGTCTGACATACTCTACGGGAGACATTGTTGAGGATGATGGAATACTTGTACTACGTTCTTCGAACATTCAAAACGAACATATAACATTTGATGATTGCGTATATGTTAATTCTGTTCCCAAAGAATTAATGGTTTCTAAAGGCGATATTATTATTTGCTCAAGAAATGGTAGTGCTGCACTTATTGGTAAATGTGCTATTATTGAAGACAACGTTAAGGCATCCTTCGGTGCTTTCATGATGCGATACAGAGCCAATATTAATAATAAATATGCATTCTACTTATTTCTCTCAGCTATTGCTAATTACAGAGGGTTATTCTCTACTTCTACAATTAATCAACTTACGATGAGCATCATCAACCAAATGCAAGTAGCTCTTCCTTCTGATACCGAACAGAAAAACATTGCCACCTACCTTTACCGCAAGGTGAGTCAGATAGATGCTACCATTGCGGAAAAAGAGCAGATGCTGGAAGATCTCAAAGCTTATCGTTCTGCCATCGTTAGCGAAGCCGTTACCAAAGGTCTTGACAAAAATGTCGAGATGAAAGATAGCGGGGTCGAGTGGATAGGTATAATACCCAAGACATGGAAGATTGTTCGAATAAAACACATTCTTGACTACAAAACTGACTCGTTAAGAGTTGGTCCGTTCGGCTCTTCTCTATCTGGCAATGATTTTAAGACGGAAGGCTATTGGGTGTACAATCAGAGAGTTGTTTTAGATAACAATTTCAATTCGAATGACACTTTTGTTTCACAAGAAAAATATAAAGAGCTTAGTAGCTTCAAGGTGTTTGCTGGAGACATTTTGCTGACGACAAGAGGAACTATTGGCAAAGTTGCAATTGTCCCAAATACATTTCATGAAGGTGTGTTGCATCCTTGCTTGATAAGATTTCGTGTTGACGATTCTATTGTCAATAAAGATTTTCTTGCATACTATTTTAATGATACAAATCTAATTCTTGACCAAGTCAAGTATAATAGTAATTCAACCACCATTGATGTGATATATTCTTACACTCTTAAAGAGTTAATTGTATCTTTACCTCCATTGGATGTACAAAACGACATTGTTGCTCATCTTAATTATAAGGTTCAAAAGATAGATAAAATGCTTAAAGAAGCGTCCCAATCTGTTGAAAACCTTAAATCCTACAAATCGACCCTTATCACTGAAGCTGTGACAGGTAAGATTGATTTGCGTGATTGGAAACCCAAAGAAGAAAACGTTTAAACAAATAAGAATATGCCAGGAACTCCAAACGAGAAATATATGCAAAAACGCATTGTTGACTATCTGTGTTCACTGCCTATTGTGGACGCAAGTGGCAACGTGACCGACCAGATGGAATACCATGAGGTTAGTCCTACGGAGTATGATAAGGATTCTTGTCTTATGCCGTCGGAATTGTTTGCTTTCCTAAAAGCATCGCAGGGCGACAACTACCGCAAGTGGCTTACCGAACAATACGAGGGTGACGAGACGGTGATGCAGAGAGACATCCTCACACGTATTAAATCGGAAATGGCTGCAGCCCTGAAGAAAGCTACCAAAGAGCATGTGCTCAATGGTATGAATACACCACAAGGTACACTCACACTTTTGCGCGACAAAGAATATATTGACTGCGGACGTGGCATGAAGTTCAGATTGGCATACTTCAAGCCAGCCAACAACAAAACACCTGAACACGATGTGCTTTATCGTGCCAATCGATTGGCAATCACACAGGAATTGGTGTTCAGTGATGATAAAATGTGGCGTATTGACCTTGCCATCTTCCTCAATGGTTTCCCAATCGTGACGGTTGAGTTAAAAAATACGCTCT